>JBIIOL010000496.1:0-3207 GCA_044336965.1 Pirellulales bacterium
GCGTCGTGATCACGGGAATGGGAGTCGTCTGTCCGCTCGGCCTCACGCTCGAGGATCTCTGGACCGGCCTGATCGAGGGCCGCAGTGGCGTTGGCCCGCTCGAATCGTTTCCCTGCGCGGGGCTGCCACTGCACCATGCGGCCGAGGCCCGGGGTTTCACCGGCGACATCGATAATTTCGGGCCGCTCGACGGCGAGCGGAAGAAGGCGATTCGCAAGGGGCTCAAGGTGATGTGCCGGGAGAGCCAGATGGCGGTGGCCGCTGCCCAGCGGGCGCTCCACCACAGCGGTCTGTTTGCGGCCGACGCGAAGGCGGGCAGCGTGCGGCCGGAGCGGTTTGGCTGCGTGTTCGGTTCTGATTACATGCTGACGCTTCCGGAGGATTTCACTGCGAGCGTCGCCAAGTGCCGAGGGGCTGACGGGGCGTTCGAATTCGACCGGTGGGCGTCCGATGGCATGCCGCAACTCACGCCCCTCTGGCTGCTGAAGTACCTGCCCAACATGCCGGCCAGTCATATCGCCATCTACAACGATCTCCGCGGCCCCAGCAATTCACTCACCCTTCGCGAGGCAAGCGGACATCTCGCGCTTGGTGAGGCGGCCATCACGATCCAGCGAGGAGCCGCCGACATCATGGTCGCGGGTGCCACCGGCACCCGCGTGCATCCCATGAAGACGGTGCATGCGCTGCAGAGCGAGCAGGTGGCGATGGACGAGGCCGCGACGGTCGGTTCCGGCCGCACCGATCCGACCCGCTGGAGTCGGCCGTTCGACCGTCGCAGGAAGGGCATGGTGCTCGGTGAGGGAGCGGCCGTGTTCATCCTCGAGGAGTTGGAGCATGCCCGGGCTCGCGGGGCTACCATCTATGGCGAGATCGTGGGCCATGCGGCCCGCAACGCGGGCCTGGCGGGCGGCATCGGTCTGAAGCAAAAGGCCCTGTCGCTGGCCATGCGGCGGGCGCTGGCAATGGCCAACGTGAGTGCCGCCGAACTCTCGCACATCCATGCCAACGCGGCGAGCACCGTGGTTGGTGATCGCGAGGAGGCCGCTGCACTTCACGACGTGCTGGGGCCGGCTGCCGCGACGATTCCCACGGTGGCTGCCAAGAGCCATTTCGGCAACCTCGGGGGGGGCAGCGGGTTGGTCGAGTGCATGGCCAGCATCCTGGCAATACGGCACGGGGAACTCTTCCCGCTCCTCAATTTTGAGGAGCCCGATCCGGACTGTCGAATCCGGGCTGCCCGGCGTGGTGACCCGTCCGGGACGGTGTTCATTTCGTCCGCGGTCACCCCGCAGGGACAGGCTGGATCGGTCGTGATCCGGGCCCTGGCTCCTTGACAGTTTTCCGCAGGTGCCGTAACTTTCACGGGTTGCGTCACGTCTTCAGAGGCTGCTGGTATCGCGGATTCTTTTCCAAACACCGTTGGGTGTTTCGGCGCCCATGTCCCATGGCGTCGGCTTTGCCGGCAGTGCTGCAACTGCCAGGCGGCTGGCTTGCCATCTCTCGACATGACGGTGGTTTGCCAGGCTGAAGCTAGGCTGTAGGTCAGGTTGCCGATCCGCTGGAGCGGAACGGATCGCCAGGCCGATCGCTTTGGTGGTAGTGAAGCCTGCTTGCCGGTGAAGTTGGTTGGTAGTGAAGACAGGTCGCAAGACATACGCAAACGCCCGAGCGTTCGTTCGAGAAATCCATGAAGCCAGAAGAAATCCTGCGAATCGTCGATGCCATCCATCGCGACAAAAACATCGACAAAGAGATCGTCTTTCAGGCGATCGAGGCAGCGCTCGTCACCGCCCTCTCCCGGCAGTACGGCGAGACTGCTCAGATCTCCATCGCGATCGACAGGGCCAATGGCCGCCTCACCGGCACGCATGATGGCGCTGAGATCGACACGGCCGAACTCTCGGGGCGCATCGGTGCGCAGACCGCCAAGCAGGTGATCATCCAGAAGATTCGCGAAGCTGAGCGGGACGCGATCCACGACGAGTTCGAGGAGCAGGTCGGCCAGATGGTGTCGGGGATGGTGACGCGAGTCGAAGGGGCGACCGCGTCGGTGTCGTTGGGAGCCACCGAGGCGATCCTGCCGCGCAGCGAGCAGATTCCCGGCGAGAGCTACCACGCGAACGAGCGAATCCGGGCAACGATCTTCGAGGTCAGGAAGGTCGGCAGCCGCGTGAAGATCATCCTGTCGCGGATCCGTCCGCAGTTGGTTCAGCGTCTGTTCGAGCAGGAGATTCCCGAGATCGCCGATGGCGTGATCGAGATCCGCGCGATCTCCCGCGAGCCCGGCTATCGCAGCAAGGTGGCTGTCATCAGTTCCGACAATCGCATTGACTGTGTCGGGGCATGCGTCGGCGTTCGCGGCAATCGGATCAAGAACATCGTCGAGGAACTCGGTGGAGAGCGGATCGACATCGTGCGTTGGAGCGAGGATTTGCAGGTTCTCGTGCCCAATGCTCTGCAGCCGGCCGAGGTCGACGAGGTGATCCTTTGCCAGATGCTCGGTCGCGGGATCGTGCTCGTTCGCGAGGATCAGTTGTCGCTGGCCATTGGCCGCCGCGGGCAAAACGTGCGGCTGGCGAGCAAGCTTTGCGGCTGGGACATCGAGATCATGACCCGCGAGGAGCTTGACCAGCAGATCGAGCGGGCCGTGACGGGATTTTCCTCCATCGAGGGGTTGGATGAATCGGTCGCGGAGCGGCTCGTTGGCGAGGGGTTCCTCTCCTACGACGACCTTTCGGTGATCGAGCCTGATGACCTCATGGAAATGGGTAATCTCTCGGCCGAGGCGGTCGACAAGATCGTCACCGAGGCAGAGCGTCGGGCCTCGATGGCCGAGGTGGCTGCGGCTGACGAGCGACGGAAGCAACGCGAGCAGGACAGGATTGCCAAGGCCACGGCGGATGCCGATGCGGCCGAGGCGGCCCTCGCCGGCAGTGCCGCGGGCGATCATAGTGGCGAGGCTGAGGGTTCAGCTGCGGCTGCGGAGGCGGTGCCGCCGGCGGAATCGTGATCGGCGGAGGCCGGAGCGGTCTGGGTTGGCTATGTGGGCATGGGTTGGTGTCGGCATTGGATCTGAGGGCAGGTGGCCGGGATGTTCCGGCGCGGAGGCGTTTGCGTGGCGGTTCGCATCTACACACTCTCGAAAGAATTGAAGATCGACAGCAAAGAGCTGGTCGATCTGTGCACGCGCGCCGGCATTCAGGA
>JBIIOL010000113.1:0-8744 GCA_044336965.1 Pirellulales bacterium
ATGCGTTATCGGTCTGCAGTGGGGTGACGAAGCCAAAGGCAAGCTCGTCGACATCCTCACCGAAGACCACGAGATCGTCGTCCGCTATCAGGGCGGCGCCAACGCCGGCCACACCGTCGTCTCCAACGGCCAGACCTGGAAACTCTCCCTCATTCCCAGCGGCATCCTCCGCGACAACGTCACCTGCGTCATCACCGGCGGCGTGGCCCTCGATCCCGCCAGCGTGATCAGGGAAATCGACATGCTCGAGGAGCGGGGCGTTCGCGTCGAAGGCAAGCTGCGGATCAGCGACCGGGCCCACCTCGTGTTTCCGTGGCACGTGGCCGAGGACAAGCAACTCGACGGCAGTCTGTCGGGGGGCGAGGCGATCGGCACGACCGGCCGCGGCATCGGCCCCTGCTATCGCGACAAGGTGGGACGCTCGCTGGCGATCCGGCTCGGCGATCTCTACCGCGACGAGTTTCGCGTGCGTCTCGAACACATCGTCGGCATCAAGAACCAGCTGCTCTCAAATTGGCAGGCGGGCGGGGCGAATTGGCAGGCGGGCGGGGCGAGCAAGCCCGAACTGCTCGACGCCGCTGCGATTCGCGGCCAATATATGGAGTATGCGGAGCGGCTGCGGCCCTACGTGTTCGACACGACGGCTTACCTGCTCGACGCCATCGAAGGGGGCAGCCGCATGCTCTTCGAGGGTGCGCAGGGGGCTCTGCTCGACATCGATCATGGCACGTTCCCGTTCGTGACCAGCAGCAATTCCTCGGGCGTCGGCGTGTCGAGCGGCTCCGGAATCCCGGGCCGGTGGGTCGAACGCGTGATCGGCGTGGTGAAGGCCTATTCGACGCGGGTCGGTGGCGGACCGATGCCAACCGAACAGCCCAACTCCATCGGCGAACACCTCCGCGAGCGCGGGCGTGAATACGGCACGGTGACCAAGCGGCCGCGGCGGTGCGGCTGGTTCGATGCCGTCGCGGCCCGCTATACGGCCAGGCTGTCGGGTGTGGACGAACTGGCCGTGATGCTGCTCGACGTGCCCGGCGGCCTCGACGAGCTGAAGATCTGCACGTCCTACACCGTGGACGGCAAGCAGGTGAGCCACTTCCCCAGCCACGTCGACGACCTCAAGAAGGCAGTGCCTGTCTATGAGACGCTCCCCGGCTGGAGCGAGGATCTTTCGGTCGTTCGCAGCTACGACGCGCTGCCGGCCGCCGCGAAAGCGTATCTTGCCAGGATCGGAGAGCTGCTCGGACGACCGGTGTCGATCGTGTCGGTCGGCCCCGACCGCGAGCAGACGATCTTCTGCGACCGCACCGCCCACCAGCAGAAACCATGGCCACGCCCCCAGCAACGCACGTCAGCGAACGCCTGATGACAGGCGAGACTGGCACTGCGGCCGAAACGCCGGCTCCTGCCTCGGCCGGCCGGCTGCCGCGGCACGTCGCCATCATCATGGACGGGAATGGTCGCTGGGCGGTGCAACGCGGGCTGCCGCGGATCGAGGGGCACAGGCGCGGCGTCGACAGCGTGCGTCGGATCACCGAGCACTGTGCCCGGCTGGGTGTCGAGCAGCTCACGCTCTACTGCCTGTCGAGCGAAAACTGGCGGCGGCCGGCACACGAACTCGAACTGCTCATGCAACTCCTCGAGCAATACCTGATCGATGAGCGGCCGCTGTTGACGCGTGAGCGGATCCGGCTTTCGATGATCGGCCGCCGGGAGGGATTGCCCGCGTCCACGCTCGAGGAAATGGATCGCACCATCGCCCTCACCGCTGGCAACGACGGCCTGCGACTCTGCCTCGCCATCAACTATGGCTCGCGGGCCGAGATCGTCGATGCCGCACGGGCGCTCGCGCAGGAGGCCCGCGACGGACTGATCGACCCGCTCGAGATCGACGAGTCGGCCGTCGCGGCGAGGCTCGACACCGCCGGCATGCCCGACCCCGATCTGCTCATCCGCACCGCCGGGGAGATGCGGGTCAGCAACTTCCTGCTCTGGCAGATCAGCTATGCGGAACTCTGGGTCACCGACGTGTGCTGGCCCGACTTCGCCGAGCCGCATCTCGACGCAGCCATCGCGTCGTTCGCCAGCCGCGAACGCCGCTTCGGAGGGCTGAGCCAGACGTGACCGACGAACGAGCATCATCTGGGCAGCCATCCGCAGGTGATTCAACCACTGGGCATCCATCGCTCCCCCCGGCCGAGTCTCGGCGTGCTATGGCTGGTGCGTTCGGGTCGCGCGTGTTGTTCGCCGGACTAGTAACGGCCGCCTTCGCGGCGCTCGCCTGGGCCGACTGGACCGGCCTTGGGGGTGCGCAGCCCGCCTGGTGGCTCCTGCCGTTGGCGGTCGTGCTTGCGATCGGAAGCGCCGATGAGATGGTGCGGCTCTTCGCGGCGAGGGAGATCATGCTGCCTGCGTGGCTGCTGCGGCCAGCCGTCGTGGCAGTGGTGCTCGCGGCCGCCGTGGGCGCCGAGGCCTTCGCGGCGACTTCGTCTATGGCCTCGCCGGTGGCTGCGATGGGATGGCCGGCGTTGACGGTGATCTTCACGATCATCGCGCTTTTTCTCGTCGAGATCGCCACCTACGCTCCCCGCGCAGCCGCGATCGACCGGCTGACCGCCGGGTGCTTCACGATCGTGTTCCTGGGGCTGCCGTTGGCATGCATCGTGAGCCTGCGGCTCTTGTGCGTGGAAAACATCGGCCCGGAACAGACCGGTCGCGGGCATCTGGGAATGCTGCCGTTGGTGAGCCTCGTGACGGTGGCGAAGGCTGGCGATATCACGGCCTATCTGGGAGGCACGCTGCTGGGACGGCATCGGATGACACCCATGCTGAGCCCCGGAAAGACATGGGAGGGCGCGGCGGCATCGCTGGCCGGCTCTTCCGCAGTGGCCTGGATCGTGCTGGAGAGGTTTGGTGGTGCGACGACGGGGCCCTGGGGCGGCTGGCTCGTCTTCGGACTCTGCGTCGGGCTCGCCGCCATGGTGGGTGATCTGGCGGAGTCGCTGCTCAAGCGGGAGTGCGGGGCCAAGGACTCCGGCAGGTCGCTTGGCGGCCTGGGCGGGTGTCTCGATCTCGTCGACTCGCTCCTCTTCGCCGCCCCCGTGGCTTGGCTCCTGTGGGTCCTCGGGGGGCTCTGAACCGGGCATTCTCCGTTAAAAACGCAGGTTCTGGGCCTGTTGCCTCTCCCGCAGGTATACTCGGGGTATTGTCCCGTTCCCCCTAAAGACCGTTGGCGTGTCATACGCCACGGGCTTCGATGTCCCGCACGTCTATCGCGGTCGTCGATTCGAAGCGGCTTGTGGCCGTCTTCGGGCCGAGGGACCAGCACCTCCGCAGGATCCGCTCGGCCCTTGGGGTCGGCGTGTCGGCCCGCGACGACTCGATTCAAATCGAGGGCGAAGAGGCCGCGGTGCTCCGTGCCGCCGAGATCTTCGAGGAACTCGACCGCATCGCCCGCGAGCATGGGGCCGTCGAGGTGGCGGACGTCACCGAACTCCTGTCAGCCGCCACGGGTTCGGCTCCCACGGTGCCGCGCGACCCGATCGACGTGCATCGCCCCGACAAACAGGTGCAGCCCCGGTCGCCGGGGCAGGCCGCCTATGTGAAGGCGATCCGCGAGCACGATGTCGTGGTCTGCAGCGGTCCGGCCGGCAGCGGCAAGACCTTCCTCGCGGTCGCGATGGCGGTGTCGGCTCTGCGGTCGGAGCAGGTCCGCAAGATCGTGCTCGTGCGGCCGGCCGTGGAGGCGGGGGAAAGCCTCGGCTATCTGCCGGGCGACCTGCAGGCCAAGATCAATCCCTACCTGCGGCCGCTGCTCGACGCGCTCAGGGAGATGATGGATTACGAACTGCTCAAGCGGCTCACGGAGCAGGACGTCGTGGAGATGGTTCCGCTGGCCTACATGCGGGGCCGCACGCTCAACAACGCCTTCATCATCCTCGACGAGGCGCAGAACACCACCGTCGCGCAGATGAAGATGTTTCTCACGCGGCTCGGCGTCGGCTCGAAGATGGTGATCTCCGGCGACACCACCCAGATCGACCTGCCGCCCAACCGCCGCAGCGGCCTGGTCGATGCCATGGAGCGGCTGGAGCGAGTGCGCGGCTGCGGTCGTGTGCAGCTCGGCGGGATCGACATTGTCCGACATCCGCTCGTCCAGCGGATCGTGGAGGCCTACGGCGACTGAAGCCCCATGACGATCGCCCCATCCTCCTATCGTCGCCGTCTCAAGCGGGGCTCTTCCGTCGAGGTGCCGCACGGCTTCTGGGGCACGCTGCTCGAGAACGTCTCGCGGTCCGAAGTGCTGCTCCGGCTCGCCATCTGCCTGGGGGCCGCTCTGGTTCTGCTGATGATCATGCACGGCTGGTCGGAGCCGTTTCCGTTTCGCGCGGGCATGGTGCCGCCGCGTGGCGTGGTGGCCCGTGTGCCTTTCGAGAAGCCCGACGCGGAACGCACACGAACGGCCCAGGAGCGGGCCGCTGCGCAGGTGCGGGTGGTCTACTCACAGGACAAGGCGCCGATCGTCCGGCTCCGTGACGGACTCAAGAACCGTCTCGCCGAGATCGCGGCCGCCGATTCGGTCACCGCATCATCGCGTACGGCCTGGCTGGAGTTCGCGCCCGAGGCGGCGCCGGTCATCGATGCTCTGGTGGCTGCCGGTGAAAAGCCGGCGGTGCGTGAACCACCGGTCGCGCCGGAGCCTCCGGGGGCGGCGGCCGTGCCCGATGCTGGAAAAACTGCCGATGCGGCCGCTGATGCCGGACCTGCCGATGAAGAGAAGAAGGCCGTGGCTGAAGCGGGTGGGGCCGACCCCAAGCCGGCCGAGCAGCCCGACAAGCGGGTGCTGGAGGCAAGCCAGGCATTCGAGCGTTTTCGTGCCCGCATCAACACGAAGGACAGGCTCCTCGAATGCGAGAAGGCGATCGACCGCAGCTTCGCCGACCTCGAGAACATGGGCGTGCTCGAGAAGATCCAGCATGGCATCGACGAGGGAAGCCAGACCGAGGTCGACGTCCATCCGCTGGGCAATGCAACAGAGCTGACGCGGGCGCAGGTCGCCGACGTGTTGCAGGGTGAGGCGAAGGTCCGTCTGCGTTCCCGGCTCGACGAGGAACTCGGCGAGGGACCACTGGCAGCCCGCGTCTTCGGATGGCTCGAGACGCGGCTGTCCGGAACGCTCGAGATCGACCGCGATGCGACGGCGAAGGCCAAGAAGGAAGCGGTTGAGAAGACTCCCC
This sequence comes from Pirellulales bacterium, assembly GCA_044336965.1. Taxonomy (GTDB): domain Bacteria; phylum Planctomycetota; class Planctomycetia; order Pirellulales; family UBA1268; genus CAMCQY01. The sequence continues at coordinate 5,238 of JBIIOL010000113.1, forward strand.
AGCAGTTCGTCCGCTACGCGGCGGGCGATCTGTTGGCCGACGCGGGCGTGCCGATGAAGGCCGATCATGTGCAACTCCTCGAGCGCGAGCATGAGGAATACGTTCGCCAGCAGGATGCCCGGCAGCGGATCGGCCGGGCCCTGTCGCTCTTCGGGCTGTTCGCGGCGATGTTCGCCCTCTCTGGGTTCTACATCCACCTGCATCATCGCGAGGTGCTCGATGATCTCGGGCATGTGGCCACGCTCGCGGGGCTCTCCGCGGCCACCGTCATGGTCTGTCTCCTGTCGGCGGGCGAGGCGTGGCGGGCCGAGATCGTGCCGCTGCTCGTCTTCGCCATGACAGTGGCCATCGCCTATGACGAGGATCTGGCGCTCCTGCTGGCGGCCGAGGTGGCGCTGGTCGTGGTGATCGGGCTGGGCCGTGGCCTGGCAGACTACGTCACGCTCTCCGCGGCCGCGGCGGCGATGGTCTTCTGGATGGGCCGGCTGCGCAGCCGCAGCAAGCTGATCTACGTGGGGCTGTGGGCCGGCGCCGTGGCGATGGCCACGCAGGTCGGAGCGAACCTCCTCGAGGAGCGGCCCTTTGACACGCAACTGCTCTATGAGGCCGGCCGCACCGGTGTCTGGACCCTGCTGGCCGGTTTCCTGATGACGGGCCTGTTGCCGTTCATCGAGCGGTCGTTCGGCGTGCTCACCGACCTGAGCCTGCTGGAGGTTGGCGACGTGGCCCATCCGCTCCTGCAGGAACTCGTCCGCCGCGCTCCGGGCACCTACAACCACTCGATCAACGTGGCGAGCATCGGCGAGGCCGCGGCCGATGCGATCGGCGCCCGTGGGCTGCTCGTGCGGGTGGGGGCGTATTTCCACGACGCGGGCAAGATGCTCAAGCCCGCCTACTTCATCGAAAACCAGGGGCAGGAAAACCGGCATGAATCGCTCGTTCCGGCGATGAGCACGCTGATCATCATCGCCCACGTGAAGGAGGGCGTGGAACTCGCGCGGCAGTACAACCTCCCGCAACCGATCATCGACATCATCGCCGAGCACCACGGCACGACGCTGGTGGAGTTTTTCTATCGTCGCGCGACGGAACGGTCGCAGGCCGACCCGAATGGCACGGAGATCGATGAACAGAACTACCGCTACCCCGGCCCCAAGCCGAGTTCGCGGGAGTCGGCCGTGCTGATGCTGTCCGATGCGGTTGAAAGTGCCAGCCGTGCCCTGACCGAGCCGACGCCCGCCCGCATCGCCAGCCTCGTTCACGATCTCGCCATGAAGCGGCTGCTCGACGGCCAGTTCGACGAATGCGGTCTGACGCTCGAGGAGCTCGAACTCATCGAACGCAGCCTGGTGAAGAGCCTGACGGCTGTCTATCACGGTCGCGTCAAATATCCCGACCAGAGGACGGCTTAGTGTCCCGATCCCGCGGCCGCCCCCTCCCCCAAACGACTCGGTCGCCGCTCGTCGTCGACGTGAGCGACCGACAGACGCTGCTCCGTGTGTCGCCCCGCGGCCTGGAGCGGCTGGTCCGCACGGCGTTGGCTGTCGAGGGGATCGAGCAGGCAGAGATCGGCGTCGTGTTGGTCGACGATCGGCGGATTGCGGCAGTCCATCGACGCTGGCTCGGCCTGGCTGGTCCCACCGACGTGATCACGTTCGATCTCTCGGCGGGGACCGCTGGCCCGCCGCGTGCGGGCGTTCTGGCCGGCGACATCGTGGTGAGCACCGAGACGGCGCGTCGCGTGGCCCGCTCCGTCGGCTGGACACCTCGGCTGGAACTCTCCTACTACATCGTTCACGGCCTGTTGCATCTCACCGGATACGACGATCACACGGCCGCAGACCGCCGCCAGATGCGGGCCCGCGAGCGGGTGGTGATGAAGGCCTGTGGGCTGCCGGTTCCACCGCGCACGAAGGCCGCAGGCACCTCCTCATGAATGCCACGGAATCACTCGGCATCGAATCGGCGTTCCTGCTTCTGCTGCTGGCGAGCATGGCGGCCGTGCAGGCCCGCAGTGTCCGCGGCGCGCAGCGACACCGCATCCAGGACCTCTGCCGGCGTGCCGGCGTGCCGGGCCACTACGACGAGATCGTGGCTGGGAGCGAGACGATCGCCTTCGTGGCGGCGTCGGTCGTGGTGATCACGGCTGTCGTCGCCACGCTCCTGGCGGCCCGCGGCCTGTTGGCGGTCTCCGGTGGCGTGCTGGCATTGAGGGTGTCCGCGGTCGCGGGATGGATCGCGATCGTCTGGGTCGTGCTCGTGGTGGTGCCGATGCTGCTGACGAAGTTCGCGGGGCCGTGGATCGTGGTGGCGACATGGCGGCTGTGGCGGCCCGTGATCGGCGCGTTGGGGCCGGTCGTGCGGTTGCTCGGCAGCCTCGCAGCATCGCTGGGCCGTGCCGCCGTGGGCCGAGGCGGCGACGCCGAGGTGTCGGAACGACCGCAGGACGAGCTGCGGCTGGTCGTCGATGAGGCCCACCGCGAAGGCCGCATCGAGGGAACGGCCCGCGACATGATCAGGGGTGTGATCGGTCTGGACGAGGTTCGCGTCTCGCAGATCATGACGCCCCGCACGCAGATGATTTCGATACCTCTGGCCACGGACTGGGACGAGGCGGTCCGCCTGGCCGCTGAGAGCGCCCACACGCGGCTGCCGGTGTGGGATCGATCCTCGGATGACGTTGTCGGCATCATTCACACTCGGGACGTGCTCACCAGAATCGCCGATGGCCTCGCGCCGGTGGCGGCCTCCTCCCCTGCCGAACCGCGTGGCATCCGTCCCCTGCTTCGGCCCCCCTGGTTCGTGCCCGAGTCGATGAGCGTGCGGACGTTGCTCATCGAATTTCAGCGTGGCAAGACGCACATGGCCATCGTGACCGACGAGTTCGGTGGCGTCGCGGGTATCGTCACTATCGAGGACGCGCTGGAAGAGATCGTGGGCGAGATCGCCGACGAGCACGACGAGGCGTTCTCGGACGGCATCCGGATGGTCTCGCCCGAGGCCTGCGAGGTGTTGGCACACGTGCCGGTGGCGCGAGTCAACGACCGGATGGCATTGTCGCTGCCGGAGGAGGCGGGGTATGAGACGATCGGCGGCTTCGTCTTCCACCAGTGCGGTCGCATTCCGGAGGTGGGGGAGAAGATCCGGTCGCACGGGACGATCGTGGAGGTGCTCGCGGCCACCCGCCGGCGGATCGATCTGATCCGCATCGAGCGGCTTGGGGATGAGCGGCCCGGGAGCACCGGACACGATGGCGGCTGAGAAGACACGGGCGATCGTCATCCGGACGTACCCGTTTGGCGACACGAGTTGCGTCGTCAGCCTGTTTACCCGGGAGTTCGGCAAGCTGCGGGCTCTGGCGAAGGGGGCATGGCGGCCAAAGAGCGGATTCGACGCCGCCCTTGACCTGCTTTCGATCTGTCAGGTACTCGTCCTCCGGAAATCCTCCGATGCTCTCGACTTGGTGACGGAAGCCTGTCTCGAGCATCGGTTTCGGGTTGGCAGGAG
>JBIIOL010000639.1:0-2501 GCA_044336965.1 Pirellulales bacterium
CCAGTCGCGTAGCCCTGCTCACGGAGCCGGCCGGGCCAGTGGGGCAGGGTGGGGGGAAGTTCGGTGAAGTTGTTGCGGACCCCGTGGGCATGGGCATAGAGGCCGGTGAGGATGCTCGCGCGGCTGGGCGAGCAGAGCGACGTCGTGCAGAAACCGCTCGTGAACCGCACACCACCGGCGGCGAGCCGGTCGATATGGGGCGTCTTCACGTGCTTCGAGCCGTAGCAGCCCAGGGCATCGGGCCGGAGATCGTCGCAGAGGATGAAGAGGACGTTCGGCCGCGTCGCGGGCTCCGCGGCGAACAGGGACAAGCCCCCGAGGCACACGACCAGCGTGGCTACGAGGAGAGCAAAGCAGGTGTTTTTCATGGGCGAAAGTCTACCGCGGTGACGCTATCATGCACACCGTGCGAGTCGCGGGTGGTCATATCGCCAAAGGTCGTTGCATGAGCATGAGGCTGCTTTGTTTCGGGGCCGTGTTGCTGGCTCTCTGTGTGCCGCGGAGTGTGAGGGCTGACGTACCGATCGTGCCAGGTTTCGAACGGTATGGCCGGTCGGTGAGCGATCCCGCGGCAGCCATCGAGAGCGGGCTCCTGCTGCTCGGCGAACTCGGCTGCGTGAACTGCCACGCCGCCGGCAAGGAGCAGGCCGCGCAGCTGATGCCCAAGCAGGGCCCTTTGCTCGACAAGGTCGGCGAGCGGCTCAGGCCGGAGTGGCTCGTCGACTATCTGAAGCAGCCCCAGGCTGTGAAGCCGGGCACGACGATGCCGCATGCGCTCGCGGGCCTGCAGGACACCGAACGCGACCGCACCGCCACGGCGATTGCCCACTTTCTTGCCACGACCGCAGCCTTCGACAACAACCCGCTCGCAGAGGCGGCGAAGGCAAACGCTGCAGAAGGGCTGAAGATTTACGAACGGTCCGGCTGCGCCGTCTGCCATGGCTCCCGAACGAACGATGCGACGCGCCTGCCCGACCAGATGCCGCTGGTCGATCTCGACAAAAAATGGTCGCCGCGGGCGCTCGACGCGTTTTTGAAAGATCCGTTGCAGAGCCGCCCATCCAGCCGCATGCCGGCCCTGCCGCTCAAGGATCAGGACCGCCGGCACGTCGTCGCCAGCCTGCTTGGCGAGGCGACGGCATCGGCGGTTGCGCCGACGATGGCATTCAAAGCCGATCCGACATTCGTCGAGGAGGGGCGGACGGCGTTTGCCGCCGTGGGCTGTGCCAGTTGCCATGACCTCAAGGGGGGCGACGGCAAACGGATCGAGTCGGCTGCGAAGCCGAAGCCGCTTGCGGAGCTCATGACGCTGGATGGTGGCTGCCTTGCCGCGGCTGCGCGGAAGGGATCGCCGCACTATCCGCTCGACGACACCCAGCGGGCCGCGGTCGCGGCGGCGATCCGTTGGCTCACGTCGCCGGAGGCCGCTGCTCTGCCGGACAGCGAGCGGGCCATCGACCGCATGCTCACTTCCCTCAATTGCTACGCCTGCCACAACCGCGACGGCCGCGGTGGAACTATTCCCGCGGTCGCCACCACGGATGACGAGGGCGAGCCGGTCCTCAAGGACGCCGCCCGCGACGCCCTCTTCACGAGCGCCGTGCAGGAACTTGGCGACGAGGGCCGCCTTCCACCGACGCTCACCGGCGTCGGCGACAAACTCACGGGAGGTTTTCTTCGCGAGGTGCTCGTCGAAGGGGGCAAGGATCGCGGTGCATACATGCACACGCTGATGCCGAAGTGGCATGCGAAAGTGGCCGAACCGCTGGCGAAACTCCTCGCGGAGGATGTGAAGACGCCGGTACTCGTGCCCGCACTCGCCGGCCACTCCGAGTCGGAGATCGAAGAGCAGGGGAGGGGGCTCGTGGGATCGAAGTCGCTGGGATGCATCAAGTGTCATTCATTCGGGGGCGACAAGGGGCAGAGCCTCGGCGTGATCGATCTGGTGCGGATGCCCAAGCGGCTGCGGCACGAGTGGTTTCTCGCCTACGTGGCCAATCCGCAGCAGTTTCGGCCGGGCACGCGGATGCCGGCCGCCTGGCCGGAGGGAAAGACGTTTTATCCCGATGTGCTGGATGGCACCGCGGCCGGTCAGATCGAGGGAGTGTGGCGGTATCTCGCCGGCGCGAAGCCGCGGCCTCCCATCGGGGCCAGCGCCCACCCGATCGAACTCGTGCCGACGGATCAAACCATCGTCTATCGCAACTTCATCGAAGGGGCCGGGCCTCGGGCGATCGCCGTGGGCTTTCCCGACAACGTGCACGTGGCCTGGGATGCCGACCAGATGCGGCTGGCGCTCGTGTGGCGCGGTGCGTTCATCGACGCTGGCAAGCACTGGACCGGCCGTGGGCAGGGATTCCAGTCGCCGCTCGGTGACGGTGTGTTCACGCCCGATGCGGCACCATCGATCGCCGTGCTCGCCAGCCCGGAGTTGCCCTGGCCGGTGGCGGCAGGCGGCCAGCCCGATATCGCCCGCCAGGATCACCCTCGGTTTCGTGGAT
>JBIIOL010000613.1:0-8685 GCA_044336965.1 Pirellulales bacterium
ACCACGTTGTCGGTGCGATCGAGCGTGACGGCTCCGGCGGAGGCGGTGACGTCGAGCGAGGAGGCGTTGATGGCGGCCGTCTGCGTGAGGTCGCCGCCGACTCGGAGGAACGTGGCACCCGCCTGAATACCCGTGACGTCGAGCGCTGTTGCGGTGCGGACGATGACGGGCCGGTTACCGTTGGCGGCGGATAGTCTTCCGATCTTGTTGCCCACGAGATCGAAATCGATCGAACCGGCCGTGTCGGTGACGGAGAGGGAGGTCGCGGTGATGAGACCTGTTTGCGTCAGATTGCCGTTGCCCGACAGGACGACAGCGCCGCCATTGAGCCCGTTGGCCCCGATGCCGAAGCCGGTCGTGTCGGTGAAGGTGATCGATCGGCCTGGGTTACTGCCACTGAACGTGGTCACCACGTTGTCGGTGCGATCGAGCGTGACGGCTCCGGCGGAGGCGGTGACGTCGAGCGAGGAGGCGTTGATGGCGGCCGTCTGCGTGAGGTCGCCGCCGACTCGGAGGAACGTGGCACCCGCCTGAATTCCGGTGACCTGCAGGGCGGTGTCGGTGCGGAGAATAACGGGCCGGATTCCGTTGGATGCGAACAGGCTCCCAACTTGGTTCCCCGGGAGATCGAAATCAATCGAACCTGCCGTGTCTGTGACGGAGAGGGAGGTCGCTGTGATGAGGCCTGTCTGCGTGAGATTGCCGTTGCCCGTGAGGGTGACGGCGCCACCGGAGAGGCCGGCCGCACCGATGCCAAACCCGGTGGCATCGCGATAGGTGATCACGCGACCTGGATTGACGATGGACACCGTCGCGACGTCGTTGTCAACGCGGTTGAGAATGACCGATCCAGCCGTGTTCGTGACCGCGAGGTTTCCGCCGCCGGTGATGCCGCCGGTCTGGGTGATGTCCCCGCCCGCGAGAACCGTGATGGCATTGCCGGCGTTGCTGGTGATGCCAGTCAACGCCAAGCTGTCGTCATCCTTCAGCGTGATGGACGAGCCGAGCGTCGTCGCCGTGGCCGCCACGGTCGAGGCTGCGAGATGAACATTGATGCTTCCCGTGCCGGCTGTCAGCACGACGGCCGACCCGCTGACGTCTGCGGTGGCATCGCCGGGCGTCACTTCCAGGATCGAGCGACCTGCCGAAAGCGTGACCGTATTCGCGGTCGCCGACACCTGATTGACGAGGATGTCGGACGTCGGGTCGAGTGATGTCAGGCTGACCGTGCCGGTGGTGGTGACGTTGGTCGCGGTGATGGTGCCCTTCGACGTGACGTTGACGTTGGCATTATTGCTGCCGACCACCGCCTTCAGTTCCAGGCCCGAGGAGCCGACGTCGTTGATGACGATGTTCTGGTTCTTTTGCTGCACGCCCGCCGAGAGGATGTCGACGTCGGTGTCAATGGCGATCCGTCCCGTCGTCGAATTCAGATTCGCTGTGCCGGCAATGATGTCGGCCACGCCGGCATCGACGGTGTCTTCGATGATGTTGCCGTAGGCGTTGATCGTGACCGTGCCGGTGGACCCGGCGTCGATCTTGCCGATGGTGGCGTCGCCGCCACTGCCGGCGGAGCCGATGGTGAACGTCGCCGTGGCGCCACCACCGCCGCTGAGCGTGACCGACTTGACATTGAGTCCGTCGGTGTCGGTGACGGCGAGCGAGGCCCCGGCGGCGGTCATCGTGGAGTTGAATCCCGTCGCCTTCGCGAGGATGTTGGCGACGTTCGAGGCGTTGACCGTGAGATCCCGCGGAGCCGTTACCAGCGCCGTGGCGCCACCGCTCGACTTGCGGACCTCACCCGTCGCCGACAGGATCACATCACGCTGCGCGGTGACCGTGCTGTCGACGAAGAGGTTGCCGGCGGTGGCTGCCAGCGTCACATCGGCGTCGGCGCCTGGACCCTGCGGCAGGATAGCCCCGGTGATGGAGAGATTGGGAGCCGTGAACGAGATCGAGCCATCGGCGGTCGAGGCACCTTCGACCGTGAGGTCAGAGGCAGACGTGAAGACGATGTCGCCGGCGTCGGTCCGGTTGATCGCCACGACCTGATAGGTGCCCAGGCCGGCCGGCGGCGTGTCCACACCCTTGCCAAACTGGCTCGTGAGATCGAGACGGGCCGCGGCGATCTGGGCGCCGTTGGCAATCGCGGGCACGCTGTTCGGAGTCGAGATCAGCAACTGGTCGGCAGCCACCACGTTGGCGGAGCCGGTGAACGTGAGCTGACCCGCGTTGCTGAGCAGGGAGACGTCGCCGGCACCGGCACCGCCGGCCGCGTTCAGGCGGCCGTCGACGGTGATCACTGCACCGGCCACGTCGGCGGTGGCCGTAATGCTTCCCGAGGAGGCGCTGATGTTGGCGCTGGCGAGCCGCGCCTTGGTTATGGCCACGTCGCCGTTGATGGAGGTGAGGCCGATGTTGCCAAGGTTGGACGTGATCGACTCGGCCACCACGTCGCCGTAGATCGAAGTCAACGAAACATTGCCGGGCGTGCCGCCAGTGCCGGTCGCCGCGACGGAGAGTGCCGTGATCGTTCCGTCGGCGGTGACCGTGATGCCACCGGCGGTGCCGGTGCTCACGTTTTGTAGTTCGACCGAGTTGGAGTTGGTGACTACGATCGGGCCGGGTGCCGCGGCCGAGATGCGGCCGAAGTTGGTCTTGGCGCTGATGTTGCTGGCAGCGGTGCCGCCCGTGCCTGCCGTGAGGAGCGCGGTGGCGCCCTGGAGCAGCGAGGTGCCGCCGATATCGGTTGCGGCCGTGATGGTCAGGCTGCCACCGATGGGAATGAAGACCACGGGATCGGTGCCCACGACCACTGGCGTGTTTTTCACGAACGACAGGGCGGTCAACGATCCGGAGAGCGTGGCGTTCTGCGAGAGCCGCAGCGACGTGCCGTTGGAACCGAGCGAAGCGATTGTGGTGCCGCTCGGGATGCCGGCGCCCGTGACCAGCATGCCAACGACCAGTCCTGTCGTGGAGACGAGGTTGGTGACGTTGGCGTTATTGGCCGTCGTTGTTCCGAGCAGCTGCACGGAGTCATTGAACTGCCACGACGTGTTTTGACCCTGCGTGCCGCCGTTGACGTAGACGGCCGTGCTGCGGGGAAGCCCGCTCACGGCATCGGCGTCTGTGGCCCTGGCCCAGGCCCCCGCAGCAGCGATATAGACTCCGTTCTCCGTCGCATTGATCTGGTTCTTGACCAGCACCCGCTCTCCGCCCGTGAGCACCACACCGTCGACGGTTTGCAGGCCGTCGAGCAGGATGTTCACGGTGGTGGCCACGGCAGCGTCCAGCAGCGCGCGGGCCGGGGCCCACGATGTGGAACCGGACGTCGTGGCAAAGAAATCGACGAACGACAGTGGCGTGGTGCCGACCTGGACGGCGTCACTTTGCAGTGCGAATCCCATGCCGCCGTTGGTGGCGCCTGGCTGAACTTGGACGAATACGAATGAACCGGCAGTGAGTTCGGCTGTGGTATCAGCGTCGCTGGCCCGCAGCCAGCTGCCGGCGCCGACGACATAGATGCCGTTCTGGGCGGTGTTCGACTGGTCCTTTACCAGCGCCCGGTCGCCGGCGACGAGAGCAACGCCATCAACGGTCTGGAGGCCGCTGAGCGTGATCGGGGCCGTCGTCGCAGCTTTGACCTCGTCATATGTCCGAGTCGCCGAAAGGGGGGCGAATTGGAGGCCGGTCTGGCCGAGGACCGGGGCGGAGGGATTGAGGAGTGTCCAGCCGCCAGTCTGGGAGCCCCCGCTGACGAAGACGGCGAAGCCCGGCGACAGTTCGACCGCGGTGTCGGCATCGGACGATCGTGTCAGCGAACCCGTGCCGCCACCCCCGGCCGCGTCAAACACGTAAATGCCATTCTCAGCGGCGTTGGCCTGATTCTTGAGCAGCACGCGGTCTCCGGTGACAAGCGTGACACTGTCGAGTGTCGTGGTCCCAGTCAGGGCGACGTCCTGGATCGAGGCCACCCGCACGGTCTGCTTCACGGCCCCGCCCGCCCGCGTCAGGGCGCTGACGGTGGTGCTGCCGTCTCGCGAGACGAGGTTGATGTTGCGGGTTCCGCCAGCCGTCACGCCGCTTCCCAGCTTCAGTGCCGGGGCGTCGAGGGTGACGGTGCCATTGGCGGTGGCGATGTCGCCGGAGATCGACAGCGCGCCGGTGGATGCCAGGGCGATGTCGCCAGACGTGCGGATGGCGTTGCCCAGAACAGTCATGTTGCCGCCGGACTTGATGGAGACTGGTCCACTCGAGGCCGCGACGGCATCGACGGTCAGGGCGGTCTGCTCGTCGATGGCGACCGTGTAGCGGTACGGGATCGCGGACGCGTTTACGCCCGCGTCGAACCGGAGATTCGACACACTGGTCTTCAGGTCGATGGTGCCGCCGGCGGGCTGGCCAAGCGTCATTGCCACCGTGCTGCCCGAGATCAGACCTGTGGCGACGCTCGTGGCGGACGCCTTGGTCATGAAGTCGTACTGGGCGGCCGAGCCGGGAGCGCGAAGCAGGTAGGTCTGCGTGGGAACCGAGACCGCTCCCGCAAAATAAATGTTGGAATATTGGGAATCGACGATCATCGCTTCGGTCGCGTTAATACTTCCAGCAGTGCCCACCTTCATCTGGCCGGCCTGGGTCGATGTGCCCTTCAGTTCGACGCCCACGTTGACGGCGGTCAGAGCGGCATCAATCGAGAGGTTCGTGAGATTGGGCGCGGAGGAGTTGAACCGGCTCGAAGTCGAAATGGCGGACGAGACCCTCACGTCGTCGGCGTTGAGGACGATCTGTCCGGCGGCCCCGTAGGAGTCACCAAAGAACCGGTAAAACGCGGGATCACGATCGACGCCGTCGGTGGCGCCTGTGATCGTGCCCAGCGAGGCCTGCCACGGCGTGCCGATCGAAATCTGTGATCCCGCCGGATCAAGCTGCACCAGCAGTCGCTGGGTCGGAATCACGGATGACGCAAACGCCGTGAATGACAGTGACTTGGTGGACCCTACCGCAGAATGGACGTAGACGGTGGTGTTGGTGTAACTCGTACCGGCAGCGTTAAAGAGAAATGGCAACCGCCGGGCGTTATTGAATGCAGGATTGTCGGCAAGCAGGAAAAAATTGCCTCCATCCGTGGCAGCCTGCAGATAGGCGTTCGTGCCGTTTCCTGTGGTGTTGCCCGCTGGCAACGGGCCGCCGCCGTTGATCGTGTCATCGATTTGGATTTCCCAGGCGATCGTGGCGGGCGTCGTGGTGAGAATCGTCTGGGTCGCCGTGATCGCCAGTGCCAGCCTCGGCTCGAGCGTCTGCACCGCGAGCGCGGCATCATTTCGCCGGCGGGAGGACCTCTTCAATCTGGCGGACTTCTGGGCGTCAGTGCCTCTGGAACGGGGGGCCGAAAACAGCTTGGAGATGAAAGAGGCCATCAGATTGGGCGTCCCTGAAAGAAGGGCTGGAGAGGTCGGGCAGTCTGGGTAGATCGCGGCGTGTTGGCGATTCCCTCCTGCCTTCACAATTCAAAACTCTATTTCCCTACGGAGCAAGCGTTGGGTTGTTCGGTTATTCAACGGTTTTCTCCGGAGTTTGTTCCGAAGCGGCTGTCTGTGAGGCCGCCGCCGGGCCGACTTGGCCTGCCCGAGAGCCACCCCAATCGAGACGCCACGAAGAACTGACCCCCCTCGAAACCCGTCGTCTTCCTGTTTTTCGGCTGCGTAGCAGGGGTGGCTAAAGGAGAGGGGCGGTTGGTCCAGCCAGGAAAGCGGGGTAGGAAGGCCTACCAGCGGCCTTCCAAGCCCAGCGACAACCCTTGGAGGACCACGTTGCCGTTGGTCGTCAGGGAACTGTAGGTCGGGGTGGGGGGCGGGAGCAGCAGCTGGTTGCTGAGCTGGTTGGTCGGCTGGGCGATCGATGACAGCCAGAGGCCGAAGTATCCAAACCGGAAGTCGACGTTGCAGCAGATCGGAACGACGCCCGTCAGCCCCAGTTCACCCGCAAAGGAGCAGACCGCTGGCGAACTCCCGGCCGAGCCCGAAGCCCCTTGGAAGGGAACTCCCCCCACGTAATTCTGGTAGCTGGATGACTGGGAGGCGCTGTTGTAGTAGGCACCAGCCTTCACGAGCCCCTCGAGCCGGAAGTGCTTCGACGGCTGCCAGAGCGCTGTGTCGAGCCCGATCTGACCGCCGAAAAGGTTGTTGTAGCAGCCCGTGGTGTAGACATCCTGGCCGAAGCTGGGCGTGGTGGCCTGATAGACGTCGTTGATGGCGAGCGTCTCCTGCCACTGGAGCCAGCGGAAGCCGGCGAGGAACTGCGTGCACGAACCCCAGCACCAGCGACGGTTCAATTCCGCGCTCTGCAGCGACGAGGTCAGCCGTGCGCTGGCGGCGTCGAGCGCGTTGACCGGCGGCGAGTCGTTGCCATAAATGCCAGGAGGAGCGGTGAGATAACCACCAACCGAAGGCTGCAGAGACCTTTCAGATACGAACCCACCCGAGTAGATGTAGGTGCCTTCCCACGACGCGTTGCCGCAGCTGTCTTTGTGAAACAGCGAGAGCCGCGGGCCGACGGCAGCGATGCTCTCGAGCTGGTTGGCATTGAGCGCGGTGCCCGCCGTGCCGGGATTGAACGTGTAGAGCGGACGATCGATGGGCGCGTTTCGGGACAGGATCAGGGCATCGACCCGACCGGTCCAGCCGCCGTCACTCTTGAGGCCACGGTGCAGGAGATACATCTTCTGCAGCAGTCCCATCGGCTCGCACTCGGCGTTGTACCGCCATTCGGGAAGACTTGACGAGCCCTGCTGGCAGACGTTGCAGCCGCCCTGGCAGCCTGGGGTGCCGCAGGGAAGGGGGCCTGGCTCCTGTCCGTCAAAACCGCCTTCGTAGCTGCCGTTGAACGGGTTGCCGTAGACGCCTTCGACGGCATTGTCGTAGCTGCCGTCCTGGCGAGCGTAGGTGCCGTCGTCAGGAATGCCGCCATTGGGATAGCTCTCGTCCGGCGAGCCGACGGTCACGCCCTCTCCCTGCACGGCACCGTCGAACGAGTCCGAGGTGATGGTGCCCGGGGCGATCTCCTCGACCGGCATGCCCTGGGGCAGTTCCTGTGCTGTCGACTGGCTGGCGTAGGGCGTCGGGATGCGCCGGCCGTTCGACTGGACAAGCACCGACTTGGGGGTGCTATTGCCCCAGCCGGTCGGGGCGGCTGCGAGTACCGGACTCGCAGTTGCTGCCAGACCGCCAACGAGGGCGAGAGATGTCAGGGTTGTCTTCGCGAACGTGCCGAATCCAGCGATCGGCCGGATTGCACTGGGTCGTACCACCATCGTTGCTGCCTCCGTGAAGAATGCCGTCACGACCGGTTGGATCGGTCATGACGGTCATCCGCCGGTAGGGTTCTGCCGCAGGTTCGCGTCAGGCAGAATAGGCAAGATGTGAGGGCAGCAGTTCTTGGAATCCTACCGCTGGGAGAACGCCAAAGCCCGAGCGGTCGGGGTCATGCCCACGCTTCGGCCATAGCCCCAGAAAATCTGGGGGATCTGGGTCATGATCGCGCCGTTGGCCACGGCGACGATACGAGCGTTGGGTGTGATCCTCAGCGTGTAGAGGCCCTTGAGGTTCGTTGCCCGCACCGGGAGAGTCAGCGTGTAGTTGGCACCGCTGCCGGTGAGCTTTGCGCCGGCCAGGGAAACGCTGCGATTGTTGTAGAAGAGCCGGAAGTTCGCGAGCGTCAATCCCCGGACAGGAGTTGTGAATGTGATTGGAATCACCCGAACCGCAATCCTCCTGTCAGGGATTCGGGCGGGGTTGGTGCTGAAGCCGTTTGCGGACGCCGTGATGGCCCCGTTGATCACGATCTGCTTCACAGCTGCAAGCTGGCCGGGGCCTGCAGGCAACGCGGTCGAGGTCATCAGGTTTCCGGCGACATCGTTGACCGCCGACACGATTGTGTAGGAGACAATGTTCAGATCGCTTGTCGTCTCGCCAGGGCTGACGACGTAGGTGCCGGTGAGGGTGTTGCCCTGTGCCGCAGCGGTCAGGATGACGACAGCGTTCGTATTCAGGGTGACGGCTATGGAGCCGCCAGCCTGGACTGGTTCGGAAAGTGTCGCGACCAGCGGGATCGAGTTGGCCGTGATGTACGTACCGTCGGCCGCCGAAGAGGAGAAGCTCACAATCGTCGGCGCGACAGAGTCGAGCGTGAAGCTGGTGGTTCCAGCCGGCCCGGCGTTGCCTGCGACGTCGGTTGCTATGCCAGAGACGCTGATGGTGCCGTTGCCGAGGGTGGTGAGGTCGCCCGCAGCGAGCACGATGGCCTGGGCGGCACCGGTTCCCGTGACCGTCTTGGTGACGGAGTTCGCGCCACGCGTGAAGGTGACGGCGATGGAGGCGCCAGATTCACCGTTGACGGTGACGACCCCGGAGTTCTGAGTGGCTTCGGCGGCCGTGGCACCATTCGCGACGCCGGTGCCGAGTGCGAGCGACGGCGCGATTGGCGCGACAGAGTCGAGCGTGAAGCTGGTGGTTCCAGCCGGCCCGGCGTTGCCTGCGACATCGGTTGCTACGCCAGAGACACTGATGGTGCCGTTGCCGAGGGTGGTGAGATCGCCGGCGAGGAGAGTAACGGCCTGAGCGGCACCGGTTCCCGTGACGGTCTTGGTGACGGAGTTGGCACCACGTGTGAAGGTGACGGCGATAGAGG
>JBIIOL010000114.1:0-8672 GCA_044336965.1 Pirellulales bacterium
GCGATCCTGGAGACCGGATCCTGGTGAACGGATCCTGGTGAACGGATCCTGGTGAACGGATCCTGGTGAACGGATCCTGGTGAACGCTAGCGCGTTGCTGGCTGGGGGAACTCAAGGCCCGGGCCTGTCACAGGGCCTGACGGTGCCGCACTCTCCGGTGGCTGTGGATTGCCGAAGAGCGTCTCGAGGTCGCGGCTGAGCTTGGGGCCGATGAACGCCTCGGCGGTGTTCTCCATGATGCGGGCGATGATCACGTCGATCGACCGCGCATCGAACTGCGGTCGATTGACGGTGCCCTTGAGTGGAATGACAAGCGGCGTCCGCAGCAGCTTTCCCACCACGGGCGTGGCGCCGGCGATGTCACCACGGAACGCCACCTCGACCATCATCGCAAGCGTGCCGTCGGCCCCCACACTGCCGGCGGAACGGATCACGAGTTGCCCCGCATCCATCGTGAGGCCCTCGTGCCAGAGGCGGCGGTCGGCCAGCCGCACGCTGACCGGCTCGGGCCGCACCCGCAGGAGCACGGCCTTGTCGCCAAACGCAAACCGCGGATCGATCGCCGACTGCAGCTTCACGATCAGGTTCACCAGCGGCTGCACCCGCTCGCCCGGCGTGGATTCGAGGTTCTCGAAAATCACCTGCCCCGATGCCTCACCGCCGAAGGGATCGGCCAGCGGCAGCCGGGCACCGGCCAGGTCAACGCTCATCAATCCCTGCGTTTGCGTCGACTGGCCGATCAGCGGCACGAGCCAGTTGACCCAGCGATCGCACATCTGCTGCGTGAGGACCACACGGTCGAGGCAGCGGCCGGGCGGCACGATCAGCTCGCCCGGCGCCGGCAGAAGCCGCAGCCACGGCGCTCCTCGGAGGCGACCGCCGGAGGCGGCCAGGTCGAACGGCCCCAGCGCCAACTGTCCCTCGAAGAACCGCACCGGCAGCTCCCCGGGGGCGAACTGGAAGCCGGCGACCTCCGCGGCCGTCCACGCCGCCGAGGTGTCGATGGAGACTGCCCGCAGCCGGTCGGAGATATCCGTGCTGGAACGAACCGCCGCGGGCCGCGGCACCGGCAGCGCGACCCTCGCGACTTTTTCAGTCTGTACACCGCGGGTCGACGACAGCCAGTCCTCGGGAAGCGGCAGC
This sequence comes from Pirellulales bacterium, assembly GCA_044336965.1. GTDB lineage: Bacteria > Planctomycetota > Planctomycetia > Pirellulales > UBA1268 > CAMCQY01. The sequence goes on from JBIIOL010000114.1 coordinate 1,144, forward strand.
TGCTGTTCAGCGTTCCCGGCCGCCACCGCGGCATCGACGACGAGCTGGCCGAGGGGGCCGCGGAGCGTGAACGGTCGGGCACCGGCGCCGGCCATCCGCAGCCGCCCGCCGGTCCAGGGCGTCAGGAGCCGTGACACCTGCTCCCAGTCATAGGCCACGCTTCCACCCAGCTCGACCATGCGCCGCGATGAGAGTTCGCCGATGCCGCCCGCGGCCGCGATCGCCACGGTCGATGACTCGAGCTTGAACTGGTTCACCGTCATCCGCTCAGCCGCCTGCGCCGGTGGACAGGTCACTTCCAGCACGAGCGTGGCCCGCGGCTCGCTCCAGAGCGGAACCGTCGCGGCGGCCTCGCGACCCTTCGACACGGCTGCGGCATCGGCCGACCCCGTCTCCAGCTGCATGCTTGAGAGGGTAAGCTGGCTCCCCGTGGCCTCCACCAGCAGGTTCATGCCGATGGGCGTGTCGAGGATCTCGGCGGTGCCCCAGGCCCGACCGGCCGCCGGCCACCGGCTGGCCACGGCGGATGGCACAAGCCAACGCTCCAGCCGCGCCACGTCGGCCTGCCACTGCAGTTTGCCGCGAAGCCTGTTGATGATGCCGTCGGTGCCTGTGCTGTCCATGGCGTGCCCTGCCGCCCCCGCGAAGCCGCCTCGGACCGGTCGCACGGCAAGGCCACCCGTCCGTAGCGAGAGGCTCGGCGTCAGGAGTTCGGCAGACGAGATTTCGATCTGCCCCGTGGCGGGATTCCATTGGCCGGCGGCGCTCGCCACGGCCCGCGGCTCACTGATTCTTCGGCCGTCGAAAGTCACCATCAATTTTTCCACTTCGCCGCCTGCCCGCGTGATCTGCCAGCTGCCACCCTGCGCAGCCACCGCCGCCGACGCCTTCGCAAAGCCCCCCAGTTCGACGCCGCGCAGGATGGTCGATGGCAGCAGCCCTTCCCACCGCGGCTGCCAGCGGGACAGTTCTCCCGTCAGGGAACAGTCCGCTGCGATCGCCTGTGATCCCGGCGCCGCCCGCAGCCACGGCCCGTCCCGCCGCATGCCATCCGAGAGAAGTGTCCGGAGATTGACAAGCGCGCCGCCGGTGAGCGTCGCCTCGAGCGTGTCATCGGCCGCGGTGACGAGGGCATGCCCCTGATCGATGAGCAGAGCGGCACCGGCCATGCCACCTGAACCCTCGGCCTCGATCGAGAGTTCCGCGTCGCGCCAGGACGGCCTGCCCGGTCGCGTCAGCTCGAAATTCGACAGGCTGGCAGAGAGCCTGGCGTGCGATGCCGCGGTGGCCGCGACCCGCTCGAAATCGACCCGCCCGCGGGATGTACCGCCAAGCTTCACGCCCTCGAGTTCGAGCACTTCGCCGGCCTCGGCCACGAGCCTGTCGAAGTCGAGCGTCCATTGCACCGTCGATGACTCGGCTGTGCCGAACGCAGACACCTCCACTGCTGGCGAGGCGATCCGCGCTTCCTCGATCCGCAGCCGGTCACCACGGGTGGCGCCGCGTCGGCCCCGCAGCCAGGCGGTGAACGGCTCGTTCCACCGCAGCATCCGCTCCTGTCGCTTGCCTGCGTCGCGTGGCCCACCACCGGCCTCAGACGGATCCGGCGCCGGCGCGACGACGCTCTGCACGGCCGCCAGATCACGGGAACTGGCACGCACCTCCAGCACGCGTTCGTTGCCATCGGCCCGTGCGACGGCGGTGAGCTGCAGCTGCCCGCCTGTCACCCGCACATCGGGCCGCACGGTGAGGCCACCGGGCATGGCCCGCGCAGCCGCGGCCAGATCGACATCGGCAGCGACCGCAAAATTATCTCCCACGAGCGCCTCGGCCCAGTCCCACGTGCCCCCCGCAGGCAGCCGGATCCGACCCGAGGCTTCGGCCTTGAACAGCTGCGAGGCCACTTTCAGCGATCGCACGGTGATCCTGTCGCCATCGACCGACAGGTCGATCGGCATCTCACCGCGATCAAGCGTGATCAGGTCCGCCAGTGTGTCTGCCCGGCAGATCGACAACTGTGATCCCGACACCACACCGGCCACGTGGATGCCGTCGTTCGCCGAACGCGCCGGGGGCTTCCGTGGTGGACGGCTGTCGTCGCCGAGGGGGGCGTGCGGTACCGGCAGCGTGATATCGAGCCGCACGTCGGCGAGTCCGTCGAGCACATGCGAAACGTCGAACCGCGTGGCCAGCACGCTCGACACTCCCAGCGGCAGCCTCGTGGCCGCCACGGCGAGTGTCCGCGGCTTTTCGACCGACTGATTGTCGGGCGACGACACCGACCAGCCGCCGTCCCGCGCGAGGATGGCGGTAGCGCCGGCGGCGACCGTCGTGCGGTCGAGCTTGCCGGAAGCATCACCACGAGCATGTGGGTGGGCCTGATCGATGCGTTCCGTCCCAGCGGCCGGCTGGCCGGCGGCCGCGGGCCCGGCGGAATCCTGAACCCGGTCCGAGGCGATGCGATTGGCCGCGGCATCGAGATCCCGCAGTGGCGTGCCGGTGTGCCGCGTCCGACCTGAAATCGTCCAGCCGGCCAGGGTCGCATCGGGCCGCACGGTGCCGGCCGCCAGAAGATCGGTGAGTCGCCAGGCGTCGTTGCGTTCGAGATCGACCAGTTCGACGGCGGCATCGACGACCTCGACTTCGAACGACACCGGCACCTCGGGGGCCTGCACCAGTGATGCCAGCCAGGGTGCGAGCACATCCTCGATCGTGCTGCCACCGCGGCGAACCTCGACGACCGCCTCGCCACCGATCAGCCGCACCGCGCCGAGATCTCGCGGATTGACGAGGAGACTCACCAACCCGCGATCGATGACCACACGGGGCACGGCGACCAGCGGCCGCCCTGCCGGGTCGCGGAGCACCACGTCGCGGTATTCGATGGTGCCCCACCACTGCCACTCCGCGGCGCGGCTGGTCACCCGGCCGTCGATGCCGGCGAAGATCGCCTCGAGTGGCCGGTCGCGGAGATCAGTGAGCACGATCAGCGCCGGCGCAAACCAGGCCGCCGCGCCGAGCAGAGCCAGCGCCGCCAGCGAGAAGACGGCGCGACGCCGCCTCGGCCGCGGCTGCCACTCATCGTCGGATCGTGCCTGTCGCCTCGCCATAGGCTGCGAAGTATAGAAGTCTCCAACCCTCCCGCGAAGGCGAATATCAGGGCGATTGCAGCCGCTGGAGGTCCTCTGGCGTGTCGATGTCGACGAATGAGGCAAGCCCCGGGTCGACGGCTTTCCATTCCTTCTCCATCACCTCGTACACGCTCCGCGGATCATGTCGGGCTATCTCCCCAAAAAGTCCGCGGAGATCGCGGCGGCCGGCGGCGAGCCAGGCATCGATCCTCGGGAGCAACTCGACCCGCATGACCGACACGAGCACCTGACGGTGGCCATGCACGACCGGCACGGTCCAGAGAGCGTCTGACTCTGTTGCCGTGTCGATGAGCAACCGGACCACCTCCCGACGCAAGAGCGGTACGTCGCACGAGGTGACGAAGGCGAGACAGGGAGGCGGCGCAGCATCGTGATCGACGCCCACGAAAGCCCGCAGTCCGTCACGGATGCCCGCAAGCGGCCCGGCACCGGGCGTGCGATCGTGCACGATCCGCACGCCATCGAGGGCCGGCAGCGTCTGTCCCGGCGCAGCCACCACGATCGTCTGCCCTGCCTCGGCCGCCACCGCCGCCACAACATGCTCCAGAAACGTCTTCCCCTGAAACGTGAGCGACGCCTTGCCACCACCAGTCGCCGCGGCGGCGGCCAGCCGCGTGGAACCGCCGCCGGCGAGCACGATGCCCAGCGTCGCCTGACGTGATGGTTGCATCGCGGCATCGACTCCTGAAGAATGCACCCTTCGCAGCTCCATCCCGACCCGCAGCACCAGCAAGGGAATTCAGACCATGCCGTCATCCTACCGCATCGCCGTGGCTTCACTCGTCATCACCTGCCTCGGCCTGACCATGGCCCATGCGACCGCCCACGCCGCCGACGTGCCGCCGACCGCGAGCCTGCCGGCAATCTTCAATGGTCATGACCTGACGGGCTGGAAGGTGCCGGCCGAGCCCTATTGGAAGGTGGCCGACGGCGTCATCGTGGGCCAGAGCGACGAGCAGAAAAAGGGGTCGATGCTCTATACGGAGAAGGCGTATGGCGACGTGATCGTGGAAGGGGAGGTGCGGTTCACCGGCGAGATCGACAGCGGGATCATGGTGCGGAAGCCGGAGCTGCAGGTACAGATCGGTGTGTCGCGGAGTCTCAAGCGCGACATGACGTGTTCCTTCTACAACGGAAAATATCCCGAGGAGGCGAGGGCCGGCCGCGCGGCCGAACTCTTGAAGCCCGGCGAGTGGAACCGCATCCGCGTGGAGGCGAAGGGGGACACCTTCACCGTCTGGCTCAATGGCGAGCAGGTCTCGCAGTACAGGGATGCCAAGTACGCGGAGCCCGCCCCGATCGGCCTGCAGATCCACGGCGGACTCGTGATGAAGGTCGAGTTCCGCGACCTGCGGGCGCTGGCGCTGTAGCGTCGGCCCGTACCGGGGGCCAGGAGCGTCATGTACCCAGGAACCGGGCGATCCTGTCGAGGCCCTCGGTGAGCTTCTCTTCCGACGCAGCAAACGACATCCGCACGTGCCCCTCGGCGCCGAACGCACTGCCGGCCACGAGCGCCACATGCTCCTGCTCCAGAAGCGCCTCGCACCACTGCATGCTGTTGGTGACGCCGTTCTTGCCCTTCGCGAGCGCCGGTGCAATGTCGAAGAACGCGTAGAACGCGCCGCCAATCCGCGGCAGACGCACGCCCGGAATGGCCGAGAGGCGGGCCGCCACCAGGTCGCGACGCTTTTCAAACGCCCGGCACATCTCGGCCACGCACTCCTGCGGGCCGGTGAGCGCCGCCACAGCCGCATGCTGGCTGACGCTGCACGGATTGCTCGTCTCCTGGCTCTGCAGGTTGCCGATCGCCTTGGCCAATGGCTCCGGGCAGATCGTCCAGCCGATCCGCCAGCCCGTCATGGAATAGGTCTTGCTCACGCCCGCCACGACCACCGTGCGGGCTTCAAGTCCAGGCCTCAGCGTCGGGAACGACACGGCCGAGTTGCCGTCGAACACCAGCTGATCGTAGATCTCGTCAGAGACGATTGCCAAATCGGCCTCGATGGCGAGATCGGCCAGAGCCCGCAGTTCGTCGGCCGAGTAGACGACGCCGGTGGGGTTGCTCGGTGTGCACAGCAGGAGCATCCGCGTGGACGGCGTGATGGCCGCCTGGAGCGCCTCCGGCCGCAGCTTGAAGTCGTCCTCGATCCGCGTGGGCACAAGCACAGGCTTCGCCCCGGCCAGCTTGATCAACTCCGCATAGCTCACCCAGTAGGGCGTAGGCACGATCACCTCGTCGCCCTGGTTGAGAAGCGCCGTGAACACGTTGTGGAGAGAGTGCTTTGCGCCGTTGGAGACCACCACCTGCGCGGGCGTCACGGCCAGCCCCGTGCGGCGGGTGTAGTCGGCCGCCACGGCCTTGCGAAGGTCGGGGATGCCGGCGGCGGGGGTGTATTTGGTCTTGCCGGAGCGGATCGCCACCTCGGCGGCCTGGCAGATGTGGGGCGGCGTGGGGAAATCGGGCTCGCCGACCGAAAGATCGACGACCTTCACGCCGGCGGCGGCCATCGCGGAGGCGCGGGCGGCCATGGCGAGCGTGGCGGAGGGCTCGAGCGCTCGCATGCGCTGGGCCAGATGCAGGCTGCGGGAAGACTCTCTTGTGTTCATGCGGCCTTTCGTATGCTCCTCGTTTGCTTGACGCGTGGATGCGTGCCAAGAATGATACCACCCGTCGGACTGTTTCCCAGCGCCTTTCAATGCTGGTTACGGCCGCTCCGCCCGCCTGCGTCCTGCCGGTGGCGGTTCTCATGGCACGGCGTTCCACCATCGTTCCTCCTTCCTCACGAGAGAAAGCACCACTCATGTCAGGCAGCCGTATCGGTCTGTGGCTCATCGGAGCCAAGGGAGGCGTGGCCACCACCTCGATCACAGGCCTGGCGAATCTGGCTCGTGGCGCGATCGAGCCGGTGGGACTGGTGACCGCGCTCGATCCCTTCACCAGGCTCGACCTGGTCGACTTCGCCGACATCGTCGTGGGCGGCCACGACATCCGGCCGGGACGGCTGGCCGACGAGGCCCGCCGCATGTGGACCGACAGTCGCGCGATCCTCCCGGAACTTCTCGACGGCGCGGCCGACTTCTTCGCCGAGACGGAAGCCCGCCTGCGGCCGGGCACCGTCGTCGCGGCGGGGGACAAGATCCGCGAGTTGGCCGACGACGCGATCGCGGCCCGCGTGGAAACTCCACGGCAGGCGATCGACCGCGTGCGGGCCGACATCGAGGCATTCGCCAGAGCCGACGGCCTCCGCCACGTGGTGGTGGTGAACGTGGCCTCCACCGAGCCGCCGGCGGCGCTGCCGATTCCGCGATCGTACGCCGAACTGGCGCCGCTCCTCGACGACCCGCGGACCTGCCCGCTGCCGGCCAGCAGTCTGTACGCCCTGGCCGCGTTCGAAGCTGGCGCATCCTACATCAACTTCACCCCCTCGACGGGCGCCACGCCCGAGGCGCTCCAGCAGGCGGCCCGCGAGCGGCGGATCGCCCACACCGGCTGCGACGGCAAGACCGGCGAGACGCTGCTCAAGAGCGTGCTGGCGCCAATGTTCGCCGCGCGGCACCTGGAGGTGATGAGCTGGGTCGGCCACAACATCTTCGGCAACATGGACGGCAAGGTCCTCGACGACCCGCGGAACAAGCAGGCCAAGGTACGGAGCAAGGACCACCTTCTGGCAGCCATCCTCGGCTACCCGCCGCAGACCCACGTCTCGATCGAATACATCAAGAGCCTCGGCGACTGGAAGACGGCCTGGGATCACATCCACTTCCGTGGCTTCCTCGGCACGCCGATGACGATGCAGTTCACCTGGCAGGGCTGCGACTCGATCCTGGCGGCACCGCTGGTGCTCGACCTCGTGCGGTTGGTGGAACGCGCACACCGCGCGGGCGAATGCGGTGTGCTGGAACACCTCGCCTGCTTCTTCAAAAGCCCGCTCGGTGTCAACGAACAGGAGTTCGCCAAGCAGTTCGACATGCTCACGGCGTGGGCGCAGAGCCATGCGGGTACGGCTGATCGCAAGACCATGCCACACCAGTCGTGATCGCGCAGTCCGTGACCGTGGGCGGTCCGTGAAGACCAACCAGCGGAGAGAAATCCAAAAAAAATTCTGGATTTCTCTTGACAGTTTTCGCTGTCATCCTTCACAACTCCCTTGCGCAGCGCGATGAAGTGTTGCCATCCACCGTCTCAAAGCGGTGTGTGGCTCGCTTCGACGCGACGCGCAACGTCGACTGTTCCCTCCCACAGAGCACCCGGGGGAATGGTCGTGTAACAGTGCGGGTGCTCGTGGCAAGGAGCCATCACAATGGCGAAGAAGAAGAAGAAGGCTGCCAAGAAGGTCGCCAAGAAGAAGAAGGGCCACGGCTGAGCAGGTGGTTGAT
>JBIIOL010000115.1:0-8514 GCA_044336965.1 Pirellulales bacterium
GGATGTCGAACTTGGGATTCTGGCCGAGAAACCGGCAGGGATTGTTGTGAAACACTTCGATCGCCTCCTGCAGCGAGTGGCCGCGGCGGCGGTATTCGAGGATGCACTCCTGCAGCGTGAAGGGATCGCTCGGCCCCCAGTCGGCCGAGGAGTTCACGAGGATGCGGTCGGTGCCGTATTTTTCCAGCATGTCGACGGCCCGCTTCGGCGAGCACTTCGTGATGGGGTAGAGCGTGAAGCCCACCCAGTAGCCCGCATCGAGACAGGGGCGGATCGTCTGTTCCTCGACGTGGTCGATCCAGATCCGCTCCCGATCGACGTTCATCCCGGCCAGCACCTCGAGCACCCGTTTCGTGCCGTGGGCCTTGTCGGCCAGGTGCGGCGTGTGGATGAGCACGAGCTGCCCGTGCTTCATGGCCATGTCGACGTGGGCCTCGAGCGAATCGCACTCGTTTTTCGTCGACTTGTGCAGTCCGGTCTCGCCGACGCCGAGGACTGTGGGCTTCGCGAAAAACTCCGGGAAGTGCTTGAGCACCTCGCGGGTGAGCGTGGGGTTTTCGGCCTCCTTGGGATTCACCGCCACCCAGCTGAAGTGACGGATGCCATACTGCGCGGCACGCGTCGGCTCGAATTCGCTGATCTGACGGAAGTAGTCGATGAACGTCTCGGGATACAGCCTGTCGAACCCGGCCCAGAAGGCCGGCTCCGCGACAGCCACGACGCCGCTCATCGCCATCCGCTCGTAGTCCTGCGCCGTGCGGGCGATGGCGTGGTAATGGGGCTGGATGATCTGCATGGTCGTGCTTGGCTCCCTACGTCTGTAGCGTGTGTCTGTAGCGTGCTTGTGGGCTCGATCGGGCTCCCTCTTCGGCCCCGCTCATTCCTCGCCCTTCAGTCCTTGGCAAACAGTTCGAGCATCGTCACCGTTCGCTCGCGGTCGGCGTGCGGTGCCGCGAGAATCGCGACCGCCTCACGGAGCCGGGCCATGCTGCCGGCCCCACCCTGTCCGGCCAAAGCCCGTCCATTTTCCGCACCGCCGGACTCGCGGGCCACCGCGGCGTCGTAGCGATCGAAATGGGCGGCGATCTCGAGAAGCATGTGGCGGCTTTCGAGAAAATAGGTTTCCGCGACCTGGGCTGCTGCAAGCATGTTCCGGAACAACCGTGGGGAAGGGGATGGAGCCGTCGACGGACGGCGACCCTGCCATCATAGCCTCTGGCAGGGTGGCTCACAGGCACGGTGACCGCACCGCCCCTCCAACCGGCGCAACCCATGCAACCGTAAAGTTTCTTGACAATCGCCCCACCACCGGTAGCGTTGAAACAGACGGTCCATTCGGCAGACTCCCCTCGTCGCGACAGAAACGATCGACCGATGCTCCTCGTCACCGGCGGCGCTGGATTCATCGGCAGCAACTTCGTCGTCGACTGGCTCGCCGAGCACGACGAACCGATCATCAACCTCGACAAGCTCACCTACGCCGGCAACCTGCGAAACCTCGCATCCCTCGACGGCGACCGGCGGCACCAGTTCATCCGCGGCGACATCGGCGACACCGCCCTGGTGGCGGGCCTGCTGGCCGAGCACCCCATCCGCGCGATCGTGCACTTCGCCGCGGAGAGCCATGTCGATCGCTCCATCCATGGTCCGGAGGCGTTCATCCAGACCAACATCGTGGGCACGTTCCGGCTCCTCGAGGCAACCCGGGCCCATTGGTCCACCCTCGCTCCGGATCACCGGGAACGGTTCCGGTTCGTGCAGGTGTCGACCGATGAGGTCTATGGCACGCTCGCTCCCGAGGCCCCAGCCTTCACCGAGACGCATCGCTACGAGCCCAACAGCCCCTACTCTGCCAGCAAGGCAGCCGCCGACCATCTCGTCCGCAGCTACCACCACACCTACGGCCTGCCGGTGCTCACGACCAACTGCTCGAACAACTACGGGCCGTTCCACTTTCCCGAGAAACTGATCCCGCTGTGCATCCTGAACGCGCTCTCGGGGAAACCACTGCCGATCTACGGCGACGGCCGGCAGGTGCGCGACTGGCTCTACGTGAAGGATCACTGCAGTGCGATCCGCCGCGTGCTGGCGGCCGGCCGGCCCGGGGAGACCTACAACATCGGCGGATGGAACGAGCAGGCGAACATCGACGTGGTGAGGACGCTCTGCGGCATCCTCGACGAGGAGCGGCCGCGGGCCGATGGCCGTAGCTACGCCGAGCAGATCGAGTTCGTCAAGGACCGCCCCGGGCACGATCGACGCTACGCGATCGACGCCCGCAAACTGGACCGCGAACTCGGCTGGCAGCCGGCCGAGACCTTCGCCACCGGCATCCGCAAGACGGTTCGCTGGTATCTCGACAACCAGGCCTGGGTGTCCGACGTGGCCAGCGGCGGTTACCGTGAGTGGATCGAAAGGCACTACGCCTCCCCGGGTTCGGCGTCATGAAGATCGTCCTGTTCGGAAGAGGCGGCCAAGTGGGCCGCGAACTCGAGCAGGTGCTGCCGTCACTGGGACGACTGGTGGCGTGCGGCCGCGATGAGGCCGATCTGGAACGCCCCGACACCGTGCGGGAAGTGCTCCGGCGTGAGTCGCCCGACATCGTCGTCAACGCCGCCGCCTACACCGCCGTCGACAAGGCTGAGTCGGAGCCCGAGCGAGCCCGTCAGATCAATGCCGACTCCGTGGGCCTCATGGCCGACGAGGTGGCCAAACGTGGCGGCTGGCTCGTGCACTATTCCACCGACTACGTGTTCGACGGCACGAAGTCCGGCAGCTACATCGAAGCCGATCCCACGGTGCCGCTCAACGTGTACGGCGCCACAAAACGCGTTGGCGAACAGCTCGTCGAGGCGAGCGGCTGCCGGCATCTGATCTTCCGCACCAGCTGGGTCTACGCCGCCCACGGCTCGAACTTCATCCGCACCATCCTGAGGCTCGGCCAGGAGCGGGAGGAACTCTCCGTGGTGGACGACCAGATCGGGGCTCCGACGAGCGCCGCCCGGATCGCCGCCGTGTCGGCCGCCGCGATCGCCAGACTGGCCGGTGGAGACGGAGCACCGTCTGCGAGCGGGCTCTTTCATCTCACGGCCTCGGGGGCGACCTCCTGGCACGGCTACGCGGAATGCATCGTGGACGCGGCACGATCCGCCGGCCTCCCCATGCGGGTGACGCCCGACCGCATCCGCGCCATCCCGTCATCCGCCTGGCCGCAGGCGGCACGGCGGCCCGCCAACTCCCGGCTCGACACCACCAGACTGCGGAGTACGTTTGATGTGACACTCCCTGCCTGGCAGGACGACGTGCGGCAGGTCATCGCCACCCTCACCCATCGAGCCACGCACGCATGAACCGCAGGGGCATCATTCTGGCCGGTGGATCCGGCACCCGGCTGCACCCGGTGACACGGACCGTCTCGAAGCAGCTGCTGCCGGTCTATGACAAGCCGATGATCTACTATCCCCTGAGCACCCTCATGCTGGCTGGCGTGCGCGAGGTGCTGATCATTTCCACGCCCGACGACACGCCGCGGTTTCGCAACCTGCTCGGCGACGGAGGCGACTGGGGCATGCGGATCGAGTATGCCGTCCAGCCGCGGCCCGAGGGCCTGGCCCAGGCATTTGTCATCGGGGCCGACTTCGTGGGGGACGGCCCGTCGGTGCTCGTGCTCGGCGACAACATCTTCTACGGCCACGGACTGGCGGACCGGCTGAAGTCCGCCGCTGCTCGGCCCGGCGGCGCGACCGTGTTCGCCTATCCAGTGGCCGATCCGCAGCGGTATGGCGTGGTCGAGTTCGACACGGCCGGACGGGCCAAGACTCTGGATGAGAAGCCCGCGCAGCCGCGGAGCCGGTACGCCGTCACCGGGCTTTATTTCTACGATCGGCAGGTCATCGATATCGCCAGGCAGATCAGGCCCTCGGCACGCGGGGAGTTGGAGATCACCGACGTCAATCGGGTCTACCTCGACCGCGGCCAACTCCACGTCGAGATCCTCGGCCGCGGCGACGCCTGGCTCGACACCGGCACCCACGACAGCCTGCTGGAGGCCGGACAGTTCATCCAGTCGCTCGAGAAGCGACAGGGCCTGAAGATCTGCTGTCCCGAGGAGATCGCCTGGCGGAACGGCTGGATCGACGACGCCATGCTCATGTCCCTCGCCGAGGCGTGCCGCAAGAGCGGCTACGGCGAATACCTGCTGGGCATCATGCAGGACAAGGTCTATTGAATGACTCCACGCGAAACACCGGCATGATCGTCACGCCCACCGCCATTCCCGATGTGTTGTTGCTGGAGCCGAAGGTGTTTGGCGACAGCCGCGGCTTCTTCTTCGAGAGCTACAACCAACGGGCGTTCGAGGCCGCGATCGGGAGATCGGTGCAGTTCGTTCAGGACAACCACAGCCGCAGCGGCCGCGGCGTCCTCCGCGGCCTGCACTACCAGTTGGAGCAGCCGCAGGGAAAGCTCGTGCGTGTGGTGGCGGGAGCGGTGTTCGACGTCGCCGCAGACATCCGACCTGGTTCGCCCACCTTCGGCCGCTGGGTCGGCGTGGAACTGTCCGCGGAGAACAAGCGGCAGTTTTGGATTCCGCCGGGCCTGGCCCACGGATTCCTCGTGCTCTCCGACACCACGGAATTTCTCTACAAGACCACCGACTTCTACGCGCCCGAGCACGAGCGTTGCATCCTCTGGAACGACCCCGTGCTCGACATTCGCTGGCCGCTCGCCGACCCGCCGATCCTCTCCGCCCGGGATGCGGCCGGACTGCCATTCACCGTTGCCACAGCCGGCGCATCCGCCCCACCGCTCTCCTGAGGGATCGCAGCGTGAGCGGATCCCGCTGCCGTGGGCGGCGCCCGACGCACGCGATGTGTCCGAGGTGGTCTTTTCGCATGTCGGGGCCATTCCTCGGGCAGCAAACGGTCCGGTTTTGCCGTTTTTGTCGGTTGCAGGAACGTTGTCCGGTGCTTCGCTCCAAAACGACCCCGGCCCCCCTTGCGACATTCTTGTTTACCCATCTTCTCCAGCCTATTCTCGGAAAGCCTTCCGGCGTGACCCGCGGAGAGTTCCTCACCGTAGTGAAGGCCGAGTGGAACGCGGCAACTGAGCTTTCGAAATGCTGGTGCAAGTGACAGACAGTGCAGGCGAACAGGCGGGCGTGGGCGGCCATGCCCTGACGGTCTCGCGGCACGAGCCTGCACAGGCGTCGGCATCTGACCCCGCCGGGCCGCTTGCGCCAGTCACGGTCGTGATCGTGAACCACAATGTCGGCCCCGTGCTCGTCGACTGCCTCAATTCGGCGCTCGAGCAGGCCAGCGAGGTGGTGCTCGTCGACAATGCCTCCTTCCCGCATCGATTCGAGCCCCTGATCACACAGTTTGAGTCGCATCCGCGTCTGCATGTGATCCGCTCGGCGAAGAATCGCGGCTTCGCCGCAGGCTGCAATCGAGGGGCTGAACTCTCGAACCAGCCGCTCGTCATGTTCTTGAACCCCGACTGCGTGATTGGGCCCGGGGCGCTCGCGCGATTGTGCGCGGCGATCCAGAGCCATCCTCAGGCCGCGATGGCAGGCGGCCTCCTCACGTATGCCGATGGCATCGAGCAGGGGGGCGGCCGTCGCGCCGTCCCCACACCGTGGCGGTCGTTCGTGCGGGCCTTCGGCCTCTCACGACTGTCGCGCCGGTGGCCGAAACTGTTTGACGATTTCCATCTGCACCGCCAGCCGCTGCCGACGACGCCCATCAACGTCGAAGCCATCTCCGGCGCCTGCATGCTCGTCAAACGTGAGGCCATCGACGACTTCGGGCTCATGGACGAAGGCTACTTTCTGCACTGCGAGGATCTCGACCTCTGCATGCGGGCCCGAGCCCATGGCTGGCAGATTCTCTTCGTGCCCGATGCGCCGATCGTGCATCTCAAGGGGGGCTGCAGCCAGGAGCGGCCCGTCTTCGTGGAGTGGCATAAGCACAAGGGCATGGTCCGCTTCTACCGGAAACACTTCCGCCACGAGTATCCAACCGGACTGATGGAACTGGTGACCGTCGGCGTGTGGCTCCGGTTTGCGGCTGTCGCAGCACGGAAGCAGGCGGCGGTCCTCTGGCACCGCGCCCGGGCACCGATGACGCAGTCCGTGCAGCCCACCGGATCGGCAGGCGGTCCATTGCCGCTCGATGCCGCCGTCATGCCGATCGTCGTCGCGAACCGTCCGATTTCGTCCTGATCCCCCCACGCCCCGTTGCCCACTCCCCGTGCACTTTTGGACGATCGTTGAAGCGATCGTTCCGCCGTTGGCGATGTACCGCGAACCCCCTACGGCACGGAGCAGAGGTGCTGCAGAGGCGGTGGGAGTGCTCGGCGCCAGCAGTTTCGTCGGACAGTGGCTGCTCGAGCGGCTGCACGGCTGCGGGCTCGACGGATCGTGGTCGCCAGCCGCCGACCGCGAGGTGGCTCCCGTGTTTGCCTTTTCCCGCGGCCCTGCGCCGCCAGTCGCACCGCGCGGTCCAGTCGCAACCCGGTGGCACCGGCTGCCCGTCAACCCGGGGGCGTGGCAGGAAGCCATCCCGCACTGGATCGCGGTCTGTCCGCTGTGGGCCGTGGCCGAGCACTTCCCGCTTCTGAAAGCCTCGGGGGCAACACGCCTTGTTGCCCTCTCGTCGACGAGTCGCTTCACCAAACGCGACTCGGCCGCCACAGCAGAACGCACGATCGCCGCCCGGCTGGCGGCCGCCGAAGACGAGGTGCTCGACCGGGCGCGGGCCCATGGCATCGCCGCCACCATCCTGCGGCCCACGCTGATCTACGACGGCATCCACGACCGGAATGTCGCGGCGATCGCAGGCTTCATCCGCCGCTTCGGATTCTATCCCGTGGCGGGCACCGCCACGGGCCTGCGGCAGCCCCTCCATGCCGACGATGTCGCCGCGGCCTGCCAGGCGGCCATCGGGTGCGACGGCCTCCGCGATGCCTATGAGATCTCGGGCGGCGAGACGCTCCCCTACCACGCGATGGTCCGCAGGATCTTTGCCTGGCTGGAACGGCCGCCCAGGCTGGCCAGCATCCCCCTGCCGCTGGTGCGGGCAGCCCTGCCACTGGCAAGCCTGCTGCCCGGGCTTGCGTCCGTTGCCACGATGGCCGCACGCATGAGCGAAGACCTCGTCTTCGACCATGGAGCGGCCGCCCGCGATTTTGGTTTTCAACCTCGGCGGTTCTCGCTTCCCTTGCGGCACGAACCGAATCATGCTGCATCCATGGCCAAATGACTCCATGGCCAAATGACTCCATGGCCAAATGACTCCATGGCCAAATGACTCCATGGCCCGGAACAGTCCACCTTCCATGCACTCCTCACCAGACACGCACCCGCCCGGTCCTGCCGCTGCCACGGCCGCGACCGCCCTCACCCGCCAGTCGCTGTTCCTGGCCTTTTTCGGCTTCGCGCTGGTTGCCCTCAACTGCCTCGTCGACAATGCCGCCATCGACGTGAGCCTGATCCCCCGGCTGCTGGCGATCCTGGTCTTCCTGGGCGTGTCGGTCGTCGTCGTCAGCGTGCCACGGATCAGCCGACTGCTCGATTTCTCCGTGCTCGGAGAGCCGGTCATCCCGCTCTTCGCCGGCTACCTGCTGGTCACCGTCGGGTCGCTCCTCGTGGCGGTCAATGTCTCCGCCGGTTTCACCGATGTCTTCCGCACGCTGGCGACCTTTCTCACGCTCTGCCTCTCCTGCCTGCTCTTGCCGATCGTGCCGCGCTGGCAGGAGCAGCTGCTCCGGGTGATCGTCGTGGCCGGGCTCATCGGCGTTGCCGTGGGCTGTTACGAGATCGTCACGAAGCTTGGTCTGGGCATCCATGGCCGCAGGGCGATGGAGGAGATCACGGCACTGATGTCGAGCGTGAATCTCTACGCCGGCATCCTCGCCCTCATCCTGCCGTGGTGCCTGTGTGCCGCCGTGGTCCTCCGCGGGGCGTGGCGCGGGCTCGCGGCGGTGGCGGCAGGCTCCATCCTGGTGATGATCCTGCTCCTGCAGTCGCGGGCCGCCTGGCTGGCGGTGCTCGCCGGGGCTGCGGCCGCCGTCTGCGTGATCCTCCTCGACGCCGCGCGGTTCAACCTGTCGCGGCGGGCCCGCAATGGGCTGGCCGCCGCATGCCTCGCCGGGCTCCTGGCCCTCGCGGGCGGCATCGCCACCGCGCCGGCCGACAACTTTTTCGCCCAACGGTTCCGCAGCATCTTCGTCGATCCCGCCACCCCCGGGGCCCTGCCGCGGGAAGGTGGCCGGTTGATGATCTGGGGGATCACCTCACAGATGATCGCCGACCATCCGATCACCGGCGTGGGGGCGGGCAACTTCACGGTCCGGCTCCACGAATACTTCGACGCCGACGACCTCGACTTTTCCAACGTGCATACCAACTGGGTGCAGCCCCACAACGACTTTCTCTGGGTGTTCGTGGAGAAGGGCGTGCTCGGCATCGCGCTGTTCGTGGGCTGCTTCGTCGCCGCCTTCGCCGCCATCCGCACG
>JBIIOL010000116.1:0-8471 GCA_044336965.1 Pirellulales bacterium
ACCGCGATCTCGGCCGCAGCCGATGACGACGAGTCCGAGTCCGGCAACGATCACAAGCATGAGCCCATGGCACTGCCGTTGAGTCGACGCCCGACCGGCCACGCGGCAGGCTGCACAGGGAATAGTGTGATGCATCGGTTTCTCCTCGGTCAGTCGACGATCTGGGCGACCGACTCGCCCCCCTTGGCCGTCCCTAGGGCGCCCCAGACGCCCCACTTCGATGCCCCCAGGGCGGTCACCGGCGGCGTCAACGATGGGTCACCTGCGTCGATGGTATTCGAGATGAATCTGACCGACGCGTCGCACATCGCGATCGTCACGCCCGCCTGGTGGTAACTGTTGGTGGTCAGGATACTGACATTGCTCGCGCTGTTGGTTTGACATGTCGCACTGTTCGGCGGCAGGATCGTGAAAAAAGACGTATGGCGGATGTCGCCGTCACCCCAGAGCGAGCCGATGAGGCCGGTGCTTGTGTAGACGCCTCCCGGATATCCGCCCGGGCCGCCAAGCGCTGCGCAGACATTCGGCTTGGTCCAACCCGTGATCGTCGCACTGTTTGCGGACCCGCCCGGGAACGTGTTGTCACCGGTTCCGATCGCCATCTCACCGAGCATGATCGTCTTGGAGCTACCGTCGGTGATCTTGCTCAGGCCGCATGACCCAGCGCCACCATCGCCAAACGGCCCCCGCCACGCGACCGTGATCGGCGACCCTGAATTGGCGTCATGAATGTTCTGCCATGTGGTGGCGATATCGCCACGATTGCAGTGGTAACTCGTCAAACCCTTGGGCCCGTTTGCCTTCGGCTGCGTCTGGTTGATATCAGACGCACACATGAACGATTTCGGCTGGGCGGTGTAGGGGCAGACGATCGAATTCTTGGTGGCCGTGTCCCACGGCCGTCCCCCCGCGGTCGCGTAAGCCACGACGCGATCGTAGAGCGACTGCTCCTCCATGAAGGGAAGGATGGGCTGTATGAAACCAATCCGGTCCCAATTTGCGGCAGTGTTCGTCACAGTCTGCATGTACGGATTCGAAGAGGAGGGAGGAAACTGCTTGCGAGTGCTGTCGTAGTTGTGTACGGCCAATGCCATCTGCTTGAGGTTGTTGGAGCAACTACTCCGTCTGGCGCTCTCGCGGGCCGACTGCACCGCCGGCAGGAGCAAGCCGACGAGCGTGCCGATGATCGCAATCACGACCAGAAGTTCCACGAGCGTGAACCCATCCCGCTCGCGACTGCCGATGCTGAATGCCCTGTTGGATGTCGCCATGAATCACCTCTGATGCGCTGCCGAAAATGGTCGTGGATGGAGTGGTCGGTCTACGACCCCCCCTCTATCCCTCATTTCTAGGCTCGCCCGGCGGCCGGGGCTATTAGCCGAATGGCTAGGGGGAAAAGTTTTTCCTGCCCCCCAAAACACGCCAAAGACCCTATTTTTCCGCGGGTGGCCCCAGCGGCGTAGGGAGCGGGTCCGTCCAGAGCACGAACCGGTTTTCCCCCGGCTGCAGGCCTGCGAATGGCCCCGGCGGGGCTGCCGCCCCTGCAGGGAACTGCTTACCGAAGAGGTCGGTCGCCACCCGTGGATCGGGCGAGCACGGAGGCAGCGTGATCGCTGCGGGCAGTCGGAGGATTAGTTCCCGTGTCTCGGGAGCGTAGTCGTAGGAAATCCCAGCCACCGCGCGGCTCGCCGCATCGCCGTCACGTCCGGCATTGGCCTGCTGCCAGAATTGCTGCCAGTCGGCAAACGCCATGCGGTCGCGGCCGCGGATCGCAAACCGTGGCTCCCGCGGAGCGACCCCGTAGAGGTTGCCGTCAAAACGACGGCCCTCGCTCCGCAGAAAATCAGATGGCGTGATGTCGATGACCGCAGCCGTGCCCGACGCGACGACCAAGATGTTGTTGGTCGCACTGATGTTTTCGGCAGTCCAGGTGTCTGTCCGCTTCACGTTCATCGTGCACTCGATCGCCGCCTTCTTTGCGCCGAGGATGAGGTTGTGCACGATGTCGGTGCCGCCACACTCACGAAACGAAATGCCCACGGCGTTGTCGATGAGCACGTTGGCGGCGATCAGGGCCTGCTTGCCGGCCACAGGCCCGCCCACCTCGAAGTCGATGCCGACGCCGTGGCCGATGACCACGTTGCCGACGACCTGCGTCTCCTTGCCCGGGCCCTGGTCGAGCCAGATCCCCCACTGACCGTGGTTGGCGGCGATATAGTTCCGCTCGATCCGCGACTGGTTCGGCCGGTGCAGCTTGAGGCCGCCGCTCTCCCAGCGCTTCTGGCCGCTGAACCGCAGGCTGTTGTTGCCCATGATGACGTTGCGGGCGAGTACGACACGATCCGCCATATAGCCGGCGGTACCGGCACAGCCGTTGTCGAGGATCCAGTTGTCTTCGACCACATGGCGACCGGCGCTGCCGGGACGTTTCTGGCCGCCGCTCTCGATGTCGGCCTCGGGATTGCCCTCCAGCCCGAGGTCGAGCCCCACGCCGTTGGCCAGTCGGATCACGTTGTGATGGATGCGCCAGTGGTGGCCGCTCCGCGTGCCGACCGCGCCGGCCTGCTGAAACTGCGGCTTCTCTCGCATCCAAAAATCGGTCGGATACTGGTTGCCGCAGTGCTCAAACACGAAACCATCGATCTCGATGTGGCCGAGGCCCCGCGTGTGCGGCGCAAAGATTCGCCGCCGCGTCGTGATCTCGACCAGAGGGCCCTGCGGCCCGCCGGCGGCACGGTGCACGAACAGTTCATGATCGCCGCGGTCATACCACCAGGTGTCGGGCTGCTGCTCCAGCTCCTTCCGGAAGGGCACCTGCCGCAGCTGATTGCCGTCGATGAAAACCTGCCCGAGCGTGTAGACGAGATCTTTGTCGGCCTTGGGATTGCCGGCTCGCTCCTTGCGAAGGTGCCGCTCATACTCCGCCCGGCCCTCGCGGCCCCACGGTGTGCTCGCAAGCGCGACCTCGAAGGGATTGCCGCCGTCCACGTGCGCCGTGTCGGTGAACAGGGCAGGATCGACCGTGGCCGACCAGATCGTGTCAGACTGCCGCCGCCACTCAGGTTTCCAATGGTCAGAGCCCTTGATCACCGCCTTGTGCCTTTCGGCTGAGCGAAAGACGATCGGCTTGCCATCAACGCCACCCCGTGGCGGGGCGACCCGCTCCCGGTAGATGCCCGGGGCCACGAGCACCGTGTCGCCTGGCTGGGCCGCCTCCGCCCCACGCTGCACCGTGCGAAACGGTGCAGCGGACGTGCCTGCGGCCGTGTCGTCACCCTGTGGCGAGACATGGAAGGTTTCGGCGCGGGCGATCGCGGGGAGCCAGGCAAACCATGACAGTCCGGCGCACGCTGCCAAAACCACGGATCGCGTTTCCCACAGACAGCTAGCGAATCGCACGTTGTATTCTCGGGGTGTCTGGGGATTGATGGTGTTCTGCCCGCTCATCCGACCACGCCGCCATCGCTGCCGTCCATTAGCCATCTGGCTACTGGCATCAGGCTTGCCGGCCGCTGATAATGAAAGATGGGGAGCCTCAGCATGCAGCCCGACGATCGTCCCACCCCCGCCGCTGCCGCTCGCGTCCACCATGCACCTCACCTCCCGCATCCGCCTGCTGCTCGTCGATGACCATCCGGTCATGAGGGCGGGCCTCGCGAACCTCCTCAGCACCGAGCCCGATTTCCAAGTAGTGGCCCAGGCCGATGACGGCGAGGCGGCAATCCGGCTCTGGCAGCAACACACGCCCGACGTCTGCCTCCTCGACATGACGATGCACGGACTCGATGGCGTGGAAACGCTTCGACGGCTCCGCGCAATCGCCCCGCAGGCCCGCGTGCTCATGCTCACGTCGTCGGACTCCGCGGAAGACGTGGCCCGAGCGCTGGCCGCGGGTGCCAATGGCTACATCACCAAGAGCGTCCGTCACAGCGAAGTGTTCACCGCGATCCGCTCGGTGCACGCCGGCGGGCGGCCCGTCAGCGAGCACGCGATCGTCGATTCCCGGCCTACGCAGCAGGTGGCCGGCATCTCGCTCACGCCCCGGGAGATCGAGGTGGTGGCCTTCATGCGGGAGGGGTTTACGAATGCCGAGATCGGCAGGCTGCTCGGCATCTCGACGCACACGGCCAAGGCCCACGTGGCCGGCGTGATCGAGAAGCTCGGGGCCAGCGACCGCACCCAGGCCGTGGCCCGTGCCTTCGACCTGGGCCTGCTCTCAGCACGCACACCGGGAGCCGCCGCGCGGTGAGTGGGGATGATCCCGTCGCTTGCGCGCTAGCTTCACGCGAAACACGACATCGTGTCGTTTTCGCTTGGAAACCTCCGGTTTCTGGTGCTGCGAATGGCATCCTGCCATTCACTCGCCTCAAGACGCGTGTATGAACGCTCCCATAAAAGCGCCCGGCGCAAGCCGGGGGACTTGCTCTACTTGCTGCCGTGGTGCGGACAGCCATCGGGATTGAAGAAGCAGTTGCTCTCCTCGCCCCGGGCGGCCACATAGGCGATCAGGTCGAGCACCTCGTCGCGGGTCAGCTTGTCGAGCAGGCCCTTCGGCATGATCGACACCGGCGACGTGCTCCGCTCGTCGATGTCGCTCTTCTTGATCCGCACCGGATCAGCCTTCGCCACCGGGTTTTCCACGATCGCCACCTCGGTCGGTGTCTCCTCCACGACGAGGCCTGTGATCGACCGACCGTCGTCGGTGAGCAGCGTCGTGGACCGATACTTCTCGTCGATCTTCAGTGACGGCTCGAGGATGTGCCTCGTGATCTCGAGGGGCGTCATCTTCGCCTCGAGCTTCGCCAGTTCGGGGCCGAAGGCATTGCCGGCATCGCCCATCTTGTGGCAGGAGACACAGCTGGCCGTGCGGAACAGTTCGCGACCGTGGACGAAAGACCGACCCTTCTCGAGGCCGAGCACGCTCGCCTCCAGATCGGCCAGCGCCCACTCCGTCCGCGGCCGGCGGTCCTTGAGCAGATCGTCCTTGATCTCGAGCGGGTGCGCGGCGAGATAGGCCGCTGGATCGGCGAGATAGGCCTCCAGATCATCCACCACATACATCGCGCCAAACATCCGCCGCCAGTGGCCCGGATAGGTGCAGACATAGGGATAGACGCCCGGCTGCGTCGGCGCGGTGAACGTCAATCGCTGCGAGCCCTGCGGCTGCATGAGCGTGCTGGCCGCCAAAACGTCCGACGACTTCGGCACGAAGTTCTGCTTTGCAAACGCGGGGTTCTGCGCCTCCTTCTCGGCCAGTTCGCCGACGGCCTGCATGCTGCCGGGCCGCGCGATCACGAAGTTGTGCGGCATCGCATCAACATTCTCCAGCACGAACAGCACCGGCTTCCCGGCCTGCACGGCGATCGTCTCCTTGTCGTAGTTCATCCGCTCGTAGACGGTGCCGATTTTCACCACCCGCACGCCGAGGTCGGCGAGCACTTTCCGGCGGGCCTTCCCCTCGGCCGCCGGCAGGAGCGTGGTGAGATTCTCCGCGAACTGCCAGGCTGCGAGCCCGGCATCGCTCGAACGCTCCTCCGACGAGGCCTGCTTCATGCCATCGACGAGCGTGTCGAGCAGCGGCGAGGCGTCTTCGGCAGGCCAATTCGCGACTGGAATCGTAGCCAATGCCCGAATCGCGGCATCGCGATCACCAGGCTGCCTCACGAAGGGAGCGATCTTCTTGAACGCCTCCGTCTCGCGGCCACGGACGCCCGCCAGCGCGAGGAAGGCGGCCCGCCGCACCGCGACTGCGATCCGGTCGGCTTCGCTGACGAGCGCAAACTCAGCAGCCAACGACGGCGCGGGCTGTTTCTCCAGCTTGAAGACCTCGATGCGATCCTTGTCGAGCACCTTGAGCGTGAAGTCCTTGAGACGCCCTGCAAGCGCACCCTCGCGGTTGTGGATCACGATTCTTTCGATCCGCTGGTCGCCGCCGAGGTCGACCTCCCACCAGGGGTTGTCCGTGCCCTCGGTGGTGTGCGTCTGGCCGTTCTTCTCCCAGGCTGGATTGGTATTCCCGTCGATCGCGCGGCCGGCATCGCCGCCGTTGGACGTGTTGATCTGCGAAGCCTTGCCCTTGCGGGCCACGTTGTTCGAGCCGGCAAACACCTCCACCTCGGCGAGCGTGAGCGTCTTCTTGCCAGACAGTTCGATCCGCACGAAGCGGCCCAGCGTGCCCGGCACTTTTTGCTCCTGACCCGGCTGGGCATCGAGCAGCGGCAGAATCCGCTCGTAGAGGCTCGTCCGCACAGCCGGATCGCCGACCAGCGGCAGCGCCTCGATGAGGTCGACGAGCCGGCGAGGCTCGGCGCTTGCCAGCTTCCACACCTTCGCGCTCGCGTCACCGACGGCGGCGTCGGCCTGCGAGGCGTCGATGTTCATGAGGCCCACGTAGCCGATCCGTCGCATGACAGACCGCTTGGCGGCCGTGGCCAGTCGCTCCATGTCGCCACGCAGTTCGACCAGTTCCTGCTTCGGGCGGCCGAGCAGCACGCGGATGAGATCGAACACGGTATTGGAATCGACCTCACCCTCCTTCTTGTCGAGAGTGGCCAGTGCGTCGGACACAACCTTGACGACGCTTGTCTTATCGGCTTTTGCCAGCGCCTCGACCGCCTCCATCCGCACCCGCTCGTCGAGCCCGCTCCGCAAGAGCATCTCGCGGTAGACGGGGGTCGATCGCGGTTCCTGGGCCAACTCGTCGTTGGTCATCGAGCGGTAGAGATATTTTTTGCCGGCATCCGTCACGAAGGCGATCGCCTGCTTCGCCTCGCGGGCCTTCTTGAACTCGGGATCGAGCACCCGGGCCGACTCCTTCCTCACGTAGTCCATCTGCCGATCGCTGGGGAATTCCTCGACGATCGCCAGGGCCTCCACCGCCTCGGGAACCCGCAGATAGGTGGCCGTGCGGAGAGCCTCGAGCCGCACCCGCGGGCTCTCGTCGGCGGCGGCGCGGCGGACCAAGTCAAGGCTGTTGGGCACGCGATCCACGATCGACGACAGCACCCGCATGCCGGCCACCCGCGACCGTGGATCTTTCGCCGTGAGTACCGATTCGAGCAGTTGCGGCTCGACCTGATCGAAGTGCCTGAGCGTCCAGAGGGCCTCGACCTGATGGTGCTCGAACGCAGCGTCATTTCGATCCTGTTTCGCGAGCCACGCCTTCACCGCGGGCACCACCTCTGCCTCCGGCCGGCCGGAGAGTTCCAACCGGGTGCGACCGCGTACGCGGTCGGTGGGATCGGCCAACAGCGACACGAGTTCGGGCACGGGCCGGCCCGCGATCGGCGTCGGTTTCACGAGCGGCTTGCCATCCATCACCACGCGGTACACGCGGCCGTGGGTCCGGTCGCGGCTGGGATCGCGGAGGTTGTGCTGCATGTGGCCGATGATCGGATTTTGCCAGTCGGTGAAATAGAGCGCCCCATCGGGCCCAATCTTCAGGTCGGCCGGCCGGAAGTTGGCGTCGCTCGACGAGACGATCGGCTCCACCTCGATCGCCTCGCTAAAGGCATCGGCGGCAGGATTCGCACCGGGCTTCATCGTGTATTGCAGGATTCCCTGAAAGCCGATCACGTTGCCGACGAGCAGGTTGCCCTGGAGATCCGCCGGGAAGTGCGGACTCGAGAGGAACTCGATGCCGGGGCAGGGCCGTGTCCGCTGCTTGTAGACCGAAGGCGCGCCAGCGTGCTTGTCCATGCCATCAAGCCGGGTGGAGAAGACCGAGCCCCAGTAGGGCACGGCGCCGGTGCCGTCGACGACGATGTCGTCGCCCCAGCGGCTGAAGGCATGGCCGTGCGGATTGGCGAACGCATACGACGTGTAGAGCCCAAACTTGCCGGTTCGTGGCTCGTACTTGAAGACGGCGCCGTTGGCGACCCGCACCGGCGGTCCCCACGGCGTCTCGCCCTGCGAGTGGTGGAACGTGCCCTCCTGGAAATAGAGCGTGCCGGCCGGATCGAGCGTGAAGCTGTTGGAGGCGTGGTGGGTGTCGGCGGTGTCGAGACCGCCGACCAGGGGAATCCTCACGTCGTAGACATCGTCGCCGTTGGTGTCTTCCAGGTATTCGATGCCCGGCGTCAGCGACACGATCACGCCCTTCCCCCAGAACTCGAACGAGATCGGGTTATGGAGGTCGCCGGCGAACGTCTTCACACGATCGGTTTTTCCGTCGCCGTTGGTGTCTTCGAGAATGAGGAGTTTGTCCTGCATCTTCTGGTCGGGCCGCCAGTGGGGATAGCACTCCCAGGCGGCCACCCAGAGCCGACCCTTGGAATCAAAGCTCATCGCCACCGGATTCACGAGTTCCGGAAACATCGCCTCATCGGCGACCAGTTCGACCTTCATACCGGAGTGCACGGTCATCTTGCCGATGGCATCCTGGCCGGAAAGAAACTCGTGTTTGCCCCCCTCGAGCGGACCGGGCTTGTTGGTGACGACCGGAATCAGCTCCGGCAGGCCGACATCATCGA
>JBIIOL010000117.1:0-8439 GCA_044336965.1 Pirellulales bacterium
CCTCACCGACGAGGTGACGTGATGCCGTTTCACGCGATCCACGACGCCCCGTTCGTGTTCCCCAACGACGCCCACCCGCCGTGGAGCATCATGATCGTGCTCTACCCCTACATCACCGGGATGGTGGCGGGGGCATTTGTCGTGTCGGCGCTCTATCACGTCTTCCACAAGAACGAACTGCGGCCCGTGGCCCGGCTGGCGGTGGTGACATCACTCTGCTTCTGTGCCTGCGCCACCCTGCCGCTGCTCCTCCATCTTCACCAGCCCTTCAGGGCGCTCAACGTGGTGGCGACGCCGAGCCCGACCTCGGCGATGGCCGGGTTCGGGTTCATCTACTCCTTCTATATGCTCGTGCTCCTCATCGATGTCTGGCTGCTGTTCCGGCCCAGCATCGTGGAACGGGCCAGGACCGTGCCGGGGCTGCTGGGGACGGTCTACAAGACGCTGGCGCTCGGCGTGCTCGACATCACGCCGCGAGCCGTGGCGATCGACCACTGGCTCATCGGCCTGCTCACGCTCATCGGCATCCCGGCCGCCTGCGTCCTCCACGGCTACGTCGGCTTTCTCTTCGGCGCGATCAAGGCGAATCCGTGGTGGTCCTCGTCGCTGATGCCGGTGATCTTCCTCACCTCTGCGATCGTCTCGGGGATCTCCGTCCTCGTCCTCCTCTACCTCTTTCTCTGCTGGTGGAGCCGGATCAAGCCCGACGACGCCTGCATGAAGGCACTGGCGCAACTGCTGTGGCGGTTCCTCGTGCTCGCCGTGGCCTTCGAAGCGATCGACATCCTCCACGTCGCCTACGAGCGCGAGGAGGAATGGCATGTGATCCGCGAACTGCTCGTCACGAAGCTGCGGTTCTCCTACCTCACGCTCCAGGTGCTCATCGGTTCGCTCGTGCCGCTCGTGCTCCTGCCGATCCCTGCGTTCACGAAGTTCTTCGACGCGCCCTTCCGGCACTCGTGCACGGCCGTCGCCGCGGCGCTCGGCCTCGTGCAGGTGCTGGCGATGCGCTGGAACGTGGTCGTCGGTGGGCAGTTGTTCTCGAAGAGCTTCCGGGGATTCGTCGAATATCCCGTGACGTGGTTGGGCCGCGAGGGCCTTCTCGCCGCAGCCGTCGTGCTGACACTGCCGCTCGTGATGTTCTACGTGGCGGCACACCTGTTGCCGGTCTGGCCGCCGGAGCCGGAGAGCGACGGCGGTCGGCACTGATGCCGGCACCAGCCTGAACATTCCTCTGGCATCGAAGGAACACGGCATGAAGCTTGGTCTCGTTTCCGCGATCCTCCCCGAATGGTCGCTCTCCGAGGTGATTGGATTCGCCTCCCGGGAGGGATTCGCCACGGTCGAGGTGATGTGCTGGCCCGTCGGCCGGGCCGAGCGGCGGTTTGCCGGGGTCACGCACATCGACGTCGACACGCTCACGCCGGCTCGCGTCGACGATATCCGCGGGGAGTGTGCCGCCCACGGGATCGAGATGAGCGGCCTCGGCTACTACCCCAACATGCTCGATCCCGATCCGGCAGTGTCGAGCCTGGCGGTCAGTCATTTCCGCAACGTGATCGCCGCGGCAGAGAAGCTCGGCCTCTCGTCGGTGAACACCTTCGTGGGCCGCGATTGGACGAAGACGGTCGACGACAACTGGCCGCGATTCCTCGAGGTGTGGAAGCCGCTCGTGAAGTGTGCCGAGGACCACGGCGTGAGGATCGGGATTGAGAACTGTCCGATGCTCTTCACGCGGGACGAATGGCCGGGGGGCAAGAATCTCTTCGCCACCCCCGCCATCTGGCGCCGTGCGTTTGCCGACATCGAATCGCCCTCGTTCGGGCTCAACTACGACCCGTCGCACCTCCTCCTCCAGGACATGGATCCGGTCCTGCCGCTCGCAGAGTTCAAGGACAAACTCTTCCACCTGCACGCCAAGGATGTCCTGATCGACCGCGAAGCACTCCAGAACGTGGGCCGGTTCGACTTTCCGCTCCGCTGGCATCAGCCGAGGATTCCAGGCTATGGCGGCATCGACTGGGGACGGTTCATGGCCGAAGTCATGCGGGTCGGCTATGACGGGCCGGTCTGCATCGAGGTCGAGGACGACACGTTCGGCAAGAGCCTCGACGGCCGCCTGCGGGCGGTCCGCGTCGCCCGCAACATCCTGTCGCCATATTTTGCGACTTAGCGGATTCATTTCATGACCAGCATCGCGCGGACCATGGCCGGACTCTTGCTCCTGACGGCGATGACGGGGCTGTGCCTCGGTGCCGATCCCGCTCCGTCAGCGCTCCTCTTCGAGGAAAACTTCAACAGCTACACAGACGGCGAGCAGCCGTCCTCCATCTTCGAACTGCCGGAGAGGCAGCTCGACCACGGCGAAACGATCGGGGGCCGCTATGCCGTGCATAATGGCAACCGGCACATGCTCATGGCACCCAAGGTCGCGAACTTTGAACTGAGCTTCACCGTCGAGCCGCATCCCAGGGCGCTTCGCACGCCACGGATGGTCGTCGAGTTTCGCACCGACCCCCAGGGGCTCCGTGGCTATCGCATCGTCCACTGGGCTGGCGCCGACAACCGCCTCGACCTCTTCTATTGGGACAACACCGCGTCGCCTCCCCTCCTTCAGAAGCTGGCGTCGCCGCAGTCTCCGTCGATCAAGCTGCCCGTGTCGGCGCCGGTCCGCTTCCGGCTGCGGGTGCAGGACCGCACCATCGAACTCGTCCGCAACAATCAGGAACTGCTGACATTCACCGATCCCAATCAGTCCCCCCTGGCCACAACGCCGGGCAACATCGTGTTCTCGAGCTACCCGGCCACCTGGGTTCCAGAGGACGTCGCGCCCCTGTATTTCGACGACATCCGGCTGGAAACGCCCGATCGCAGGGAAACCGTCCGGACACTCTTCCAGAAGCGATACGACATTCCCGAGGGACTGCGGGCCTCCAGCGTGCCGAACCACCACGAGCTTCACATCGCCGAAGTCACCGAAACCGGCATGGATGCTCTGCGGACCGATGCCCCCGGCGGACGCGTCTATCGCGTGACGGCCGGCGTGCAGTTTCCGGTGCTGGAGGGCCAGAAGGCGAGAGCCACCGCCGCGCTCACCCCCTACGTGCGGCTCGAGCGGCCCACCGGAGGCGTGATCCTCAAACAGCGGATCTTCCATGGCATCCTCGGCAACATGCGGCCGGGCCTTCCCGGCGGGGGCGCGGCACAGCTGCTGCGGCTCATGACGTCCTACGCCGATCCGCCTCACTACGGTCTGGCGGTTCGCACCCAACAAGCGGCTGACGCCACCGGGCCGCAGTCCTCGAATCGCTTCGTCACGGCCCTGCCTGAGGACTTCAACGTCGTCGTGGGCTGGGAGTATTTTATGGACAACGATCACCTCGAAGCGAGTGGGCCGGTAGAGGCGATCTACCAACGGGACGGCAAACTGCTCTACGCCGGCATGCCGCTGCGGGTCGGCGACCTGACCCTGATGCTCGACAGCCCCCTGCCAACCGGGCTTGTCTCCCGAGTCTCGGAAAAAAACGCGAATGCCAAGGGCTTCGTCCAACGCTTCAGGGACAATCACTATTTTCTGGAGGGCGATCCGGTGCGGTTCACGGTATCGCTGGCCGCCGGACCGAAGACGTCGCTGCCGGGTGAATTCCAGTGGCGGATTCTCGATGCCTATCGGCGGCCGGTCGAGGGTGCGGAAGGCCGGCGACGATTCACCGCCGCCACCAGCGATCTGGCGAAAACGCTCCGCGGCATCGGTCGTGAACTCATCAGTGCCGAACTCCCGATTGGAGCCATGAAGCCCGGTGTGTACTGGCTCGATCTCGATGCCGACGGCGTGGAATTGAAGCGGGCGTTCAGCGTCGTGCCTGCAAAGCAACGGTCCGGGAACACCGCGGCCCGTGCCTCGGGCCTTCCCTGGATCGAAGGGCAGTTCTATCCGGCGATGACGACGACCAAGGACGCCGGGCACTATGTCTCGGCATCCGTCGCACGCAACGCCGACTGGCAGGAAATGCTGGCCGCGTTCAACATGAGGATCACCGGTCTTCCACCCGGCGTCACGCTTCCCGAGGCGAAACTGGCATTCTCCCCTGGGTATCGGATCTGGACATCCAGCTCCTTCAGCGGCAAGGCCGTGCAGGCGTTTCTCGCATCGAAGGAATACAGACAGCATCCGGACGACGCGGCCCTGCGCGATCCCAAGACGACCGCAGCAGAACTCCAACGGATCATTCGGCAGTCGCACTTCAAGGAGTGGATCGACCACTGGTGCCGGGTGCGCACCGACAACGAGGCCGCGCAGCGCACGGTGTGGAACGAGTATGCGGCTGGAAACGAATACATCGCGTACGGGCCTCCGCTGATCAACACCTTTTATTACGGCAATCTCTATGGCGGCCGTTACTACGGCTGGGATGCGAGGCTCGTCGCGGACAGCCTCCGGCTGATCGACGTCTTCAAGATGGAGACCTACCCGCACGACTTCGGACGCCAGCCGGCCAGCTACACGCCTTCGATCGCCCAGACGAAGATGGCCTTTCCCAAAGCGGGCTGCGGATGGGAAATGTACGGTGCCCAGGGCTACGTGATCGACAACCGCACGGCCGAGGGCCGCGCGCCGAACGGCCTGGGCTATCCCAGCCGCAACTTCAACGCCCATCAGGTCGCCGAACAGACGCTGGGCCCATGGTACTTCGCAGACGATGGCCTGCACCCCGCCGGCCACACGGACATCATCCCGCAGATGGGCCAGTGGACCCAGGAGATGCTCCTCGGGACGATCGACGGACTGCGTGCGGCGGCGGACGTGAAAACCCTGACCCCGGTGCGTGCACCGGCGTTCGTCAGTTCGTGGGCGGCAGCCGATCTCGATCCCTCGTGGCAACAAGGTGCGCCGAACAACGCCGCGGCGGAGGCGCCGGCCTACGCCTACCTGCAGTCGCGTCTGGCCGGCCTCGCAGGTGGCTTTTTCCTCGACATCGCCGACGTCGGCAAACTCGACCGCCGCCGCACCGACGTACTCGTGCTGCCCCCGATGCGTGGTGCCACCCCGGAGCAGGTCGCGGCGATACGCCGGCTGCACAAGGAGGGCATCGCGCTCGTCTGCTTCGACGACGCCACGGGCCTCGAGGATCTCTTCGGCATCCGCCGGCTCCGGGAGGGCGTTGCGTTTCGCTCCGTGGAGCGGTCCGCCAAAGACACGCTGCTGACGGGCTTGGAGACAGCCGCGTTGACCGAACGGGTCGCGCATGACGGCACGACGTCGTATGAAGTCGACGGTGCCACGGAAGTGCTCTCAGCCTGCGATGGCAAGCATCGTCGGGTGGCGCCGATGCTCACCCTCCATCGCGTCGCGAAAGGGCCTGGCGCCCTGTTCTTTGCGGCTGGCGCCACGGATGTGGGCAGGCGGCATCATCAGCCCGATGACCTGAACCTCGAGGGGGATGTCCTCAGCAGACTGGTGCAGCAGGCGCTGCGACGCGGCCTCGTCGCCGTGGCTGATCCGGTTGCGAGAGTGAGCCCGCCCGGCACCGTGCTCGCGTTTCGCAAGCCTGACGACAGCCTGTATGTGGTGGTAATGGAGAGTTCCTGGCCTTTCAGCAGCGGCCTGCCGCAGGAGGTGGACCTGCTGCTGCGTGGTCCGGGCGCCGACACCGCGACTCTGGAATGCGAACAGCCGCTTCGCGAGGGGCCGCGGCGTGCCGGAGAACGCCTCGTCACCATGACGCTCGAGCCGGACGAGGTGGTCTGCCTGACGGTCGTCGGCATGCACGACAAGCCGCCAACCGACGGTCAGTAGCGGACGCCCACGCCGAGATTCGTGAAGAAGTTTGGCGTGGTCTCGTTGAGCCCCCAGCCGTAGCGGAGTCCAAGTTCGAGATCCTTGGTCACCAGCACGTGACCGCCGAAGCTGATGTACTGGATGTTGAGGGGCAGTTCCTTGCCCGAGGAGAAGATGCCGAAGTATTCGGTGTGCACGCTCCACCGCTCGCCAACGGGAATCTTCAGCACGCTTGAGGGAGCCCACTGGTTGAAGGCATCCTCCTCGACGAAGCCCGTGCCGTATCGCATAGCCGAGTTCCACTCCCAGCCGTTGGCAAACCGCCAGCCAAACGATTCCCCGGCCACGAGCGTGGACTGCGTCGTCGGGCCAAAGGTGGGCGTATAGCCCTGCACGATCAGGGCCGATTGCGGAATCCAGCCGGACTGCTCCGAGGTTTCGACCTTCGTGCCGTAGAGCACCCTGCTTTCATATTCCGAGATGACATCCTCTCCGCCGATCTCGTTGCCCGACACCGTGCCCGGGCCGCCCGCTTCGTAATTGAAGCCGACGCGGAGTTCCACCTTGTCGCCAAGGCCTCGTCGCACCAGCAGTTCCGGCACGCTGTGTGCCTCGGGGCCAAGTCGATTGTCGATGAAGGAGTACGACGCTTCGAGAATCGTCCGCGTCGCTCCGGCAGTGGTGGGCGCGAACGTGAACGAATCGCGGTCCGTCTCGATCTCGTCGGGTCTGGCTGCCGCCGCGCGTTCGAACTGCGACTGGCCCAGAGCGTCATCCACCGACGCTGTCGCCGCCACCACGAACACGGACAGGGCCACAAGGAGGCCCCAGGAAGTCGCCGCCGACTGCTGCGAAGACGGATCGCAGGTGTTCTTGTGAGAACGCATCGCCAGCCCACACAACGCGATGCCCATGTCTGCCCCCGACAATGTTCCTGATTGGCGAAGGATCGGACGCCCTGTCGGCATGGCTTGAGGCTTTGAGACAGACCGGTCAGCCTGCCCAAAAGCCCCCACTCTTCCAGGCGGCCCCGGCAAGCTGAGGCATTGGGGCGGGCAGCCCCGACGGTAAGGATTCCGGGTTTCGCGACAACTGCGGGCGTCGCTGCCTGTGCCGATCGAGAGGCCCAATGAATCTGTCCCGATCACGCCGATCATCCCGACTGCCCCGGGGTTCCCCGGGGCCATCACGGTGACGGACACGTGGCAGGCACGGAGACCAGCATGCGTCGTGGCGGAAATGTACGGTTCGGATTTCTCGCAGGGGTGTTCACGCTCGCAGCCGCGGGGTTTGCCCTGGGGCAGGAACAGGATTTCGTGGGCCGCGAGGGCAGCGTCGGCAGCTTCGAGCGGTTCGACCCGGTACTCAACGACGACGTGATGAACGGCGTTATCCCATCCGGGCAGGACTGGTATCTCTTCGGCGAGCCCGAGCGCAGCGGCGTCTACGGCTGGATCGACGGCGGCTTCATCGGCAACTTCGCGAACCCCGCCAGCAAGTTCAACGGCCCCTACAACGCCGTCGACCGGGCCAACGAGCCGATGATGAACCAAGCCTATTTCATAGCGGAACAGACCCTTCCCTCAGACGGATCCGCCGGCATCGGAGCCCGTGCCGACCTCCTCTACGGCGAGGATTTTCCGCTCGCCATGTCGCTCGGTTGGGAAACGAACCCGGGCTCGCGTGACTGGAACAGCGGCGAATATTACGGCGTCGCGATACCGCAACTCTATTCCGAGGTGGGCACCCAGGACTTCAACCTCAAGCTGGGCCACTTCTACTCCCTCGTAGGCTACGAGGGAGTGCCGGCGGTCGGCAACTTCTTCTACCTGAAGTCCTACAGCTATCAGTTCGCTGGCCCGTTCACCCACTGGGGCGGGCTGCTCAACTGGCGAGCCACCGACAACCTCGAGGTCAACGGCGGCCTCGTCAACGGCTGGAACGGACTCGCCTCTCCCTACAGTAACGCCAACTTTCTCGGTCGCGTCAGACTGAAGAACGACGACAACTCCAGGGCGGTGCAGTTCGCGATCATTTCAGGCGATGAGGGCACCGACTTCTCGCCGCTCTTCCAACCGCAGCCGCTGCTCGTCTCCGCCAACCGCACCCGGTACAGCCTCATCTTCGAAGCCCGCCCGTCCGACAACGTGGAATACGTCTTCCATCAGTGGTATGGCGCCCAGGCTAACGGCCTCGACGACGGCAGCACGGCCATCTGGACCGGCATCGATCAGTATCTCTACTGGTCCGCCAGCAAAACCTGGAAGTGGGGCGCCCGCTTCGAGTGGTTCGACGACATCGACGGCACCCGCGTCGGCCTGAACCGCCCGAGCAATCCCAACCACGTGCCGCTCCCGGGCAACTACTTCTCGCTCACCCTCGGCCCCAACTGGGTGCCGACTGGCAATATCCTCGTGCGCCCCGCCTTCCGCTGGGACTTTTTCAGCGGTCGCAGCGGCGTGAACCCCTTCAACGACGGCGTCAGCACGAACCAGACGATGCTGGGCTTCGACGCGATCCAGAAGTTTTAGTCGGCCCCAACCTACTGCCGGGCGCCGGCCTCGATCTGCTTCTGGATCTTCTCCAGATTGAACGAGCCTGGCGTCTGGCTGGGCGGATATTCCTTCATCGACATCAGGAACTTCCCAGCCAACTGCTGG
>JBIIOL010000118.1:0-8421 GCA_044336965.1 Pirellulales bacterium
AGACGCTCTTCAAGTCGGTCGGCATCACCCCGCCGACATAGGCCCTCACAACCTAGGCCCTCACAACCTAGGCCCTCACAAGGGCCATCGGGGTCGCCTCCCGCGAACGCGCTGCCCCCACCAACGGCCGAGCAGGCAAGACGGCACCTCCCCTGCTTGCTCGAGCCTCGGAGCCGACACGCTGCGGCTCGCGCAGACCCACTGCGACGCCGGCCCCCAACTGAGACTGACGTTCACTCGACTGGCTGGTTTTTTGTATGCTCCAAGCCAGAGGAAGGCGTTCCGCGGCACTCTTCGTGGTGTTGAATCGACCTCTTCTGAAGCATCGAGCAAACCGACGCCGTGCCTCCCAACAACACGCCCCTCGAACGTCAGTCTGACTGGCGAAAAAGCCCGGGCTTCCGGACGGTGACCGGCCGTCTCGCAAACAGGCTCGCCGGGATGGCGCTCACACTGGCGGCATTCGGATTCCTTGCCCTGGCCATCTGGTTGTTCGTCTCGCCCCTGTTTCGTTGGCAGACGGCATTCGTCGCGCTCGTGGTCAAGGATTATCATCTTGGCACCGTTGCGCCGGTCCCCTTTTTCGACGAGGACATGGCAGCATTTACGGCGACGCTGTCACCGGCGCTCAATTCCCGCATGGGCAACAAGCCCGTGACTCTTTCGGGGATGGAGTCCGTGGAGTCTCTGCGCAGGCTTCTCACGGGCCGAATAAAGAGTCTGCCGCTGCGGCCCAAGGATGTCCTGGTGGCCTACGTGCGCGGGCAGTCGATCGTGGCCCCGCCCCTGCTTTCCCCCGATGGCCAGACCGTTGCCGACGATGATCGGCTGTCGGGGCGGGCATGCATGCTGGCGGCGGATTTTCGAGTGCATGGCGATCGCCCCACGGAGATCATCGCATGGCGCGAGATCATCGACTCGCTTGCCAGCGGATGGTTCAGCCAGACCCTCGTCGCGCTCGACCTCGGCGATCTCGAATGGGATCCGCGGTTGGGCGTGCTCGCAAACGTGGTGGCAAAACAACTGGACATCGATTTCACGACTGCCCGGCCGGGCGATATCGGACAAAACTGGGTCATCGGCTCGCACGATCTCTTTGGAGCCTCGATGGCGAGCGCACGCGACCGCCGCACGCTCTTTGCGCGGGCGCTCGAACTGGGCCTGTCAGGGTCTTCCGATGCGAAGCCGTGGGGGAATGAGAATGGCGTCGTTGAGTTGGACGAACTCGCCCACTTCATGACCTGTCAGATTGCCAATTGGAGCATTGAGCTGACCGGTGGCCGCTCACAACAGAGGCCGGTGGTGTGGAAGCTGGGGGTTGGCAGAGTGCCGGTCTCGGACATTCCCAAGGGGATTGCAATCATCCGTGTTGCCAGTGGCCGAAAGACTGCCACGGAATCAGGCTGGTGGGCAGGCTGGACTGCTCCGGCCAAGCCGGCCACTGCCGGAAAAACGAACGCCCCAACCGCCCCGAGTGAGGCCGCACGACAGCCGTCCGGCGGCGCGGCAAAGTCCGGCAAACCTGCCGGCAAACCTGCCGGCAAACCTGCCGGCAAAACAGCCGGCCAGTCGGCCGCCGGCACGCCGCCTGCGCCCGCGAATCCACCAGGTGGGGCCGACGCTGTTCCACGCGTGGCAGCGCCGTCCGCAACGACTCCTCCAGCGGAGGCTGCGTCATCCGCGTCGAACCCTCCTGCGGAGGCTGCGCCGTCGGCGGCGCCGGAAGCCGTCGCCTCGGCGCAATCACCAGCGGCTGCGAAAGGGGCTGCGAATGTTCCACCTCTCGCGGAGCCTCCAGCGGAGGAGAGCGGGGCGACGTCGGTTTTGCAACGCGTGCGGTCGCAACTCGACCGACTGAGCACGCGGCGTGATACCGCCTATGCGCGCGAGTCTCGACTTGTGCCGATTGACTACGCTCCGCACGTATGGAATCGGCTGGCAAAAATGGTCGGCGAGGCTGAGGTGCGGCTGCGCATCGCGGAGGGACTGTTCGACCAGGCCAGCTTCGCTCGGAGTGCCGAGGAAACACCGGCGGCGGCAGGAGAAGGACAGGCGGATACAGAAGGACGCCGCATTCGTGCGTTTCTCGATCAGATCAGCCGTCAACTCGCGTCAATTCCATCGTCTGCCCCCAATGCGACGTCGAGCATCGCAGAGACCACAACGACGGACTCGGTGCTCGTCGAAGACCTGAGGGTGGCGCATGATGCCGCCGACACGCGCGGCATGTTTCGGCTTTGGTCTGCGACGCCGCCGATGCTTCAAAATGCGGTCGCGATCCGGGACGATGCCGTGGCGACCACCCTTGAAGCCGTGAACTTCATCGGCAAGTACTCGGCCGGCGTTGGACCGGCGATCATCGACCCGCTGATCTGCCGTGCGCTCGCAGAACAGGCCCGGGAGTTGAGCCGCCTGCTCACGGAACTCAGTGGATCGTCGTTGGGCCGTGACGACGCCCTTTCGGTCCGCCTGAAGGCTGCAACTCGGGCATGCGAGGTGCAGACGGCCTGGCTCAAGGAGCTTGTGGGGCGTTCGGTCCTTCCCGTCGGGAAGCGTTCGCTGCGATACGTGCCAGACGACGACACCGAGTCATCCATGTCCGTGAGGCAATGGAGAGCATCCCTTCAGTCGCTGCTGTTCTCGGACGCTCAGCGATCGCAACTACGACCGACGGGTTTTCCAATGCTCGTCGACGAGCCGGCTGCCGGGGCCGCCCCAGAACGAGGGCAGCTTGAGCCAACGGGCCTCGATCGGCTGCCAATTGACCTGCCGGTGCGTATCGACCGCCGATCGCTCGACAATATCAGCCAGCTGATTCATTCGCTCGCGACGGTCGCCGATGCCGCAGGGATCGACGTGTCGGCGTCGGAACGTCCTCCCAGCGAGGTCGTAGCGACGATTCGCGAGATTGCAGCGTTGCGATCGGAGGCTGCGGCTCTTGGCAAACTTGACGGTAATGATGTCGCCGCGCTCGACGGCATCGTGCGGCTCGGTGGACGAGCGGCACGGGTGTTTGCTCGTGTGGCGGCAGCCATCGCGCAGTCAGGTCCGGGGGCGAGCGGCGGATCGCGAGGCTCGGATCAGCTCGGTGCGCTGTTGCGTATCGTCGATTACCGGGATGTCTCGTCGTTGCCCCGAAACCTGCTCGTCTCGCTGCCGCTTTCGCCTGATCAGGCACAGTCCGAGGTGGCATTTCAGACGCCAGACGGGGTTCGGTTGCGGCGGGGTGCCGACATTCGCGCCGTCATCGAGTTCTTTCGCCTGAGTGACACGCCTTCCCTCGACAGGGTTCTGCGGCTGAACTACGACCCGGCCGTCGTGCAGGTGCGGTCTGCAACAGGTGAATTGCTGCAGCCGAATGCCCCGCTGGACATTCAGCAGTTCGCGTCGCAGACCTCGTCGATGGAACTGAGGCTGATGGCAACCGGCGCACCCCCAGCCAGCGGGGCGGGTGAGACAGCACGACTTGTCGCGTTGTGGGAGCGAGGACAGGGCTCGCAGCGTGCGGTTTTGGACCTGACGCTTCCGGACCGTCGTGACATCGTGCTCGCAACGCGAAGGACTCCCGCAGCCACATCACGTTCCAAAGTCAATCTCCCGCAAGTAGCCGGCGTCGCGGACGATGACTGGGAGTTCTCGGCACCGATTCGATTCGGCGACGACGAAAAATCGCCTTTTGTTTCGACGATGATGCTGTCGGCGCTCCCGGGACGGGTCACCGCCTGGGAACTCGGACTGTTCAACGCGGCATCGTTTCCGCGCGACGTGTCGCTCGAGATCCACTCGTTGCCCGGTCGAGCCGATGCGAGCGAGCGCGAGTCCGTCTGGCGCGATACCGCCGCGGCCCTGCTCGACGGAACATGGCATGGGGAGCCGATCGCCACCATTCCCAAGCTCACGCTCGCGAAGTCCGGAGACGTTGTCAGCGTTGACATTCCACCCGCAGTGCCCGCAGCTCCAGCGGCGTCTGCGACACCTGCGGCGACTGCAGCATCGCCGGCGGCACCAGTTGGCGGCAGCTCCAAAGACGTGATGATCGGCCCCGATCTTGCAGTGATCATTCGCGAGTCGACCCCCGGGCAGCCGGCGGCGGCGTGGCTCACCCGCCTGATCCTCACCCCGGAGCATCCCCGGTCCCGACTCGAGGCTCACGCCACTTGGAAGCCGAGTGACAGAACCATCGTCGTCACGGTCGCCGCGGCGGAAAGCCCCGACACCAAAAACCCCGATACAAAGGCCGGGCGGACCGCGACGAACCTGCAGAACGTCGAGCTGTCGCTGGACGCCCTGACGTGGGGGCCGGCATCGCGGCGGCAGCCGTTGGTGGTCCGGAAAGGCGCTGCCTCGCTCGGCCCCGGTCGTCCGCTCGACACGATGGTGGCCACGTGGAACGGCGGCGCACAGGATGGCCGAGCATGGCTGCACGTGGATGTGGATGGCTATCCGAGGGCATTCGTGTTCGCGGTCGACTGCTCGCCAGCTGCAGCCGGCGAGCTCCAGCGGCCGCAGTTCGATTGGCGGTGCGTGAACATCCTTCGGCCGGAGGAAAAACAGCTCGTCCTCAAGGCGCCGGCGGCTGACCTGCCGATCAGGCTGGCCGTCGATGTGCCGGCAGATGCCGAGGGAGACGGCGTCGCCGCCGCCAGCGTGATCTCGTTGACCATGCGCGAAGTGAATGCCGCGTCGGTACTGCCAGGCCTCGTGCACCCGGTGTGGAGAACGTCGGCAGATCGTCAGACGCTGTTCGCGCGCGAAAAAGCGGTGGGGCGGGCAACATTGGCCGTGAGAACCATCGTGCAAGATTGGGAAGTGAACGCCGCGGGGCTGGGTTTCAAGGACGTCGACGTGGTCGCGGAAGCGAGCGTGATCGTGCCGGGTGCCCAGACTCCTCTCACCGACCGCCGCTTGTTCACGATGGATGCGAGGCCGCCGGTGGTGGAGGTGCCGCCGTTGATGAATGTCGTCATTGGCCGCCCGTTGGTCGTACCGGTGCGGGTCACGGACGACCCACGTGAGTCGTCGACACGCGCTCCCGGCAGCCATATCGCTGGTGTGTCGGGCGTGGCGAGGGTCGAATGGGGTCTCGATCTGAAGGGGGATGGCGCGCCGGCGGCATGGCAACCGGCTGTGGGGCTCGGCGGGGATATGTACGAGGTGCGGCTCGACACCACGAAATTGCCACCCGGCACGAGACTGCCTCTGTTTGTGCGAGCGACCGACAGGGTGGGACTCTCCAATGTGCCCGAGCCGGTTTGGCTTGATTCAGCCCCCTCCGTGGCGAAAAACGGCATCCGTGGCAAGGTCGTGCTGAACGGACTCGCCGAGGAGGGGGTTTTGGTGAGCCTGTCCGGGCCGGGTGAGCCATCAGTCGTGAATTCGGGGACCAACGGCGTTTTCCAGTTTCCCGACCTGGAACCCGGCGAATACACGCTCCAAGCCACTGGGGCAGTTCGCAACCGGACATACCGTTCTGAGGAGGCGAAGGTTTCCGTGGAGGCACCGCCCGCGTCCGAGGTGAGCATCACGTTACAGTTGAAGTGATCGGCAGATTTTCCGGAGGCGTCGGGACTCAACTCATGCTGCATTGGAGTCGGAACAATCGGCGAACGCCCTACAACCCTGACATTCTGCCGCTGGGCGACGAACACAGCCCGGCGTGGACGATGCAACAACCGGGGGGACACCGTTCGTTTCGCTCAGACAGCCACTCGACCTGGGCCGTCGTCTCGAACAGCTTGCACCCATCTACGCGGATGCCATCGCCGCATGTCCTGGCGAGGACGGCTTTAGGATCGTGCCATGGAATCCGAAACGCCATCAACAGGGGCCGGACCGACAAGCGGTTCATGGAGAGAATCCCCCCGGGCAAACGGTCCTGGACACGGTGAACGTCCGCCTATTACGGACACAGGAACCGAAGTTCTCGGTGGCTACTCCTGGCAACGCAAGACGCCGAGTGCGGCCGAGACGGAGAACTGGCTTCGTCGGCTGTTTCTGCGATCGTTCTTCACGCTCCTGTCGATCGCGCTTGTCCTTCTGTTGTTTTATTCGCTGATGGCGGTCTATCACCCGGCGCCTCTGGTGACCGGGTTCACGAGCAGTGCACCGCCATTGGCCGAAACGAGCCTGTTCTCCGCGGAGGACCAGTTCAAGCTCTCCCGATTGGGACTACCCGACGGGACACTGTTATCGGGGCCGATCGTCAGCTTCCACAACATCTCCGACCAGTTGACCAGCGCGTCGGGTGAGCGGATGCTGAGCGCCGTCGTGGAGAAGCTGAAGAGCGTCCGGCCTGGGGGACCGCACAACAATGCGGCGATCGTCTACCTGTCGGCCGCGGGTGTGCTCGACACTCGGGGGAACGCGTGCCTCGTGCCGTCGACAATCACCCTCGGTCCGGACGTCGATACCGACTCGCAACTCGTACGGGTGGACCGGCTCTTGGCAGACCTACGAGCCGCGGTGCCTTCGAGAATTGCCCTAATCGTGATCCTTGACTGTTGCCGCCCCGGGCGATGGCCCCTCGGGATTACCGACGGGGGGTTTGCGTGCGGGGTGGAGTCCGCCGTTGCCAAAGCACGGCCCGAGCGTTGCTGGACGATCCTTCCCTGCGGTCCCGGTCAGGTTTCCCAGCAGTCGGCGTTGGCCCACGGATCCGCTCTACCCTATTTTTTTTCCGTGGGGCTACAGGGTGCTGCCGACAGCAGGCCCTTTGGTAATGGCGACCGCATCGTCGATCTGGCCGAATTGATGGCGTACTTGAAGGATCGGATCGACCGGTGGGCCCAGGCGACATGCGGTGAACGGCAGTCCCCCGCCATCTACCCAGCCCTCACCCCACCCAGCAGCGCTGACACAATCACCCTTTCTCGGAGCGGCTTCTTCTGGAAAAAAGACAGGTTTCCCCTGGCGCAACAGCTGCTGACACGCCTGGGAAATGCACGGGACCACATGCCCGACGCGAAGCGGGGCGAGGGGAAAGAAGCATGGATTCATGAGCGGTGGCGGGCGGCTGAATCGCTGCGTTCGGTGGGCGTTCACTGCAAGCCGTACATCTGGCAGGAATATCTGCAACTGTTGATGCGGATGGAACGTTTGGACCAGGCCGGAGGCAATGCGCAGGAGGTTTTTCGTAATTCCGCCAAAGTCGAGCAGTTGGAAAACGCTCTCGACTCCGTGCGTTTTTACGGATTCGAGCAACTACCGTCGCTCCGTCTCGCGGCAATCGGTGGCCGCGGGGCGAGTCGAACTGGCTTGGATATTAACGCTCACGCTGCCGAGTGGCGGGATCAAATTGCCAAACACGTCAGCACGCTCCCTGACGTCAAGGCCCCGCCCGCGGTCATCACGCCGGCCGCGTCGGCCGACGAGTGGACCTGGCGTGCGATCATCGCCTGGGACTGGCTCACCGACCGCCTCGGGGCGGGGCTCGTCGTGGACCACGCGGCCATGTCGCGGTGGCTGGAGTTTCTTGGCCGCTCTCCTGCGGAGACGGCGACGGAGCCTCTGGAAATTCATGTGACCCGGATGATGGTGAGGTGGATTGAGCCCGCCACCTGGGATTCCACGGCGCCGTTGCTCGGAAAGCTCTTGCGGCTCGTGGGGCGATCGCAACGGGCACGGTATTCGACGGAAGCTTCCCTCGATGCCTGCCTCGACCACATGACCAGCCGCCTCGTGGTCGAGAAGAAGCTGCGCGAGGCCATCGACCTCGCGCTCGTTGGCAGTCCGGCGGCTCTCGCACGGGCCACCCAACTGGTGGAGGAGGTGGCTGCCCCCATCGAGAACTCGATCATGCTCTCCGATGAGGCCGCCGCCGCGTTCCAGCTCAACGAAACCATTTGCGACGAAATACCCTGGCTGGCGGTGTGGCACGCGAACGAACGGCGGGCGACTGCAGCCAGCGCAGCGAATGCGGTCAATCACCAGGGGGCTTCCTTACCGGATGCCATCGATCTGGAGACGCTGGCGGATCAGCTCTGGCGATTTCGCTACACTCTGTCGCAGACGTTGAGAGATCTCTCGTCCAATCCTGACGGATCAGCAGTCGCGGCAATCGAGCCGCTCCAGCGAAGTCGTGAGGAATTGGAGAGCCGATTTTCGATCTTGAAGAGCGTCTACCTCAACACGTGCGACAGACTGGCCACCTCCACTGCTGACACTCCGGCGGTGCTCGCGAGCATCCAACGGGTCCTTGCGATTCCCTTGGTTCGCGGGGCCACACGGGCCAAGTTGCTGGAGCGGGCCCGCACACTCGCGGATCAGTTCGCTCTGCTGGACCACCACAACGTCGTCGGCCAGACCGAACCGCTGCCGTCCGTCGAGCCGATGACGGCGGTCGCCGGCTGGATCCGATGGCATCACATGTGGGTTCACCCGCTGCTGCCCTTCATCATCAAGGATGTGCGGGGTTCCGTTTCG
>JBIIOL010000119.1:0-8387 GCA_044336965.1 Pirellulales bacterium
GCCGATGCCATTCTGCGGTCGTGGAGTCCACTGGATGGACGCATCACACGCGAGCTGGTTGGGCATCGCGATGCCGTTTGGTCGGTGGCACGGCTCGGCGACCGTTTCGTCACCTCCTCGGCCGACGCCACCGCACGAGTGTGGGACCTTGGGAATCGCGTCGAGCCGGTCCAGCCGGTCATGGACTGCGGCAGTGAGGATGGTGTCGGCGTGCGCGGCGTGGCGTGTTCACCCGATGGCCGTTTGGCGGCCACGGCCACCGCACAGGGCCAGATTCGGTTCTGGAACATGGCGACCTGCACCATGGAACACGAGTTCCCCGCCGTGCGCGGCCGCGTGAACGCCGTCGAGTTCTCTCCCGCGGGCGATCTCATGGCCGCGGCCTGCGGAGATGGGGCGGCCCGTCTTTTTCGCGTCGACACGGCCACTGAGCTCGAACGCGTGGCTGCGCATGCAGGCCCAGTGTTTTCTGCAGCGTTTTCACACGACGGCCGGAGGCTCGCCACCGCCGGGTCGGAACCGCAGGAGACGGCGCCCGAGAGGGGGGCGGTGCGGATTCGCTCCGTTCCGACCGGGCGGGACGACGTGCTGACGCTGCCGCATCCGGCCCGTGCTCACGGTGCAGCCTGGTCTCCCGATGGTCGTCGGCTGGCGACTGCCTGTGCTGACGGCCTTGTGAGGGAGTGGGACACGGCCACGGGGACGCTGCTCGGCGTCCACAGGGGGCATGCTGACGACGTCAACTGGGTGGCATGGTCACGAGACGGCAGCCGCGTCGCATCAGCATCGTCCGACGGCACGGTGCGGCTCTGGAATCCGTCCGATGGCTGGGCGAGCATCGAGTTGAGGGGGCCCGTGGGCCAGGTCTGGGAGGCGGCGTTTTCGCCAGATGGCACGCGGCTCGCGGGCGTCGGCGCCGACGGCAGCCTACACCTTTGGCACGCCGAAAGCGGCCGACACCTCCTGGCCCTCGACGGACATGAAGGGCCGCTCTGGGGCGTGGTGTTTTCCCCGGACGGCAGGAGCATCCTCACCGGATCCGACGACGGAACCGCCCGCGTGTGGGGCAGGTCGCCCGCGGCACTGTACCGGCAGCGGCTGGCCGCTCGACCCTGACCGCGCACGCGGTCGAGGCTCAGGATCGCGGCGACGAGCCGGGAGTGATGCCCAGTTCCCGGCAGACATTTTCGGTGATCGTCTTC
Organism: Pirellulales bacterium; assembly: GCA_044336965.1. Classification (GTDB taxonomy): domain Bacteria; phylum Planctomycetota; class Planctomycetia; order Pirellulales; family UBA1268; genus CAMCQY01. Next base: position 1,203 of record JBIIOL010000119.1, read on the forward strand.
ACGAGCCTCTCGTAATCCACTCCTGGCGGCAAGCTGCGGCCACCATGTGCCGTAGGGCCAGAGGCATCCGCTTCCGGGTGCGTTGCGAACGCCCGCCGCGCAACACCGACCTCCTGCCACATCGCCTTGAACACCGCGTTGTCGCAGATGTCGCGGTCGTTCATGTTGAGGTCGAGCCGTGCATCGGTGAAGCCCCACTTCTGCTTGAGATCGAGCAGGGCCCGTGTCTCCTTGCCCGTGAGGTAGACGACACCACCCAGCCCCTTCGCAAGCATCAGGATGCGGCAGTAGGCGTCGACTATCTCGGTCCACCAGTAGGCCCGCTCGACCGTTGCGCCGAAACTGACCGTGCCGTGGTTGGCCAGCAGAATCACGTTCGATCGCTTCACGACGGGCTTGATGGTGTCGGCGAACGTCTGGCTGCCGGGCGTTTCATACCGGGAGATCGGAATGTCGCCCAGAAACACCTCGACCTCCGGCAGTACCGCCTGCGGGATCGGTTCGCGGGCCACGGCAAACGCCGTCGCATGGGGCGGGTGGCAGTGCACGACGCTGTTCACGTCGGCCCGCTCCTTCATGATCGTGAGATGCAGCAGAATCTCGCTCGATCGCTTGCGCTTTCCGGCGACCTGGTTGCCCTCCATGTCGACGATGCAGAGGTCGGCCGGAGTCATGAACCCCTTCGACATCATCGTCGGGGTGCAGAGCACCTTGTTCGGCCCCAGCCGGTAGGAAATGTTGCCGTCATTGCCGGCGGCGAAGCCCTTGTTGTAGATGCGGCGGCCAATGTCGCAGATCTCGTCCTTGAGCGCAGCGAGTGACTTGGTCTTGGTCGCGGTCTTCGTCTTGGTCTTCTTGGCCATGGTGGCTCCTGAGGCTTGCCGATGAAAAGAAACGTGTGCGTGGGATGGGTAGGTTCGTGCCGCGGCATCTTATGCCGATCGGTCTCTCTCCTGCGAGCCTGTCGGGCGGAAGCCCGATGGCAGATCGGCCGTGTCCGGGACCGGGGCGATCAACAGGGTGGCGGTATTCGCGGTGACGATATCACGCCACCGCTGAGGCAGACCGTCGTCGCTCACGAATAGATCGATCGAATCGAGCCCGGAGACGAGCGTGAGGCTCTTGCGGCCGAATTTCGAACTGTCGGCGACGACCATCACGCGGCTGGCCGCCTTGAGCATCGCCTGCTCGGTTTCGGCCAGAAGCAGGTGGGCGTTGAAGAGCCCCTCCTCGGCGATACCGGCGGCGGAGAGCACCGTCGTGGTGACGTGGAGCCGGCCGAGGAGTTCATTGGCATAGGGGCCGAGGCATACGCCCGTGCGGGGCGACACGTTGCCGCCGAGGAGCACGAGATCCGTGCGTGACTCAGACGCGAAAAGGTTTGCGACCGGCAGGCTGTTCGTGACCACCTGGAGCGACCGTCCGACGAGCAGGCGGGCGACCTCGTAAGTGGTCGTCCCACCATCGAGCAGCACGGTTTCACCGTCTTCGATCACGCCGGCGGCGGTCGCTGCGATCGCCCGTTTGGCGGCCCAGTTGGTCGGCTGCCGGTCGTCAAACTCCGCGAGGCGGGGCATGCCGCCGGAGTAGAGCACGCCCCCGTGCGTCCGCTTGGCGGAGCCCTGATCCTCAAGGGCATCGAGGTCGCGGCGAACGGTCGACTCCGACACTCCCAACTCGCGGACAAGTTCATCGAGCGCGGCAAAGCCGCGAATGCGGATGATGTCGATGAGACGGCTGCGTCGTTCGTGATTCTGCACGGCTTCTCACTTCCTGAGAAATGATTATCGACAGAAAACGACCGAACTCAAGCATAAGAAGTGACTGAATCGGCGAAGCGTGGTAGATTTCGTCCGACCAAAAGGGATGAATTCCGTCAGGATGTCGCGTGCCACCGCTTCGCTTCTCCCTTGTTCTCGAGACCATGCGTCTGCCTGCGGGCCGCGGCGAGAGCCCGAGTCTGGCCCTGCATATCGCTCCTGTGTCGCTGGAACGCGACGCTGATCGCCAGGCGGTGATGACGTTGGCGGCTCAGTGTCGGTCGGCCGATCCCGCCGGCCACTTCGCTCCGGCGGGTCTGTTGTCGGAGTTGAACGGTCGCCCGGGCCGGGCCGTGTGCGCATGGCTGGCCTGGCCATCGGGAGCGGCAACACGCGCCGAGGCTGCGGACAGCGCCGGCAACGAACCTCTCGGGCTCGTCGCTCTGGTGGCCGCCGGCACCGCGGCGCAGCCGCGGATCTCGATCGCCTGGCTCCTCGTGCATCCTGATGCACGTCGCCGAGGCATCGCTACGGTGCTCGTCGCCCATGCCGTGGCCCACGCCGAGTCGCTCGGCGCGACACGGGTTTCGGCTGAGACTCTCTCGTCTTGGCAGGCCGCGGTGGGCTTCTGGCGATCCGTCGGCTGCGAGCAGGAATCATGAAGGAAACACAGCCGGCTGCGGAAGGCGGTGGCAAGAGCCCTAGCCGACGTGGTCGCCATCAGGCGGAGCCGAGGCCCTGCATCCGCCGCCAGGCGCTCATCTGGCCCAGGTGCATCATCATGTGCCCGCCGCAGTAAAAAGTCTGCACCGAGCCAAGCGTCGGGAAGAGCTGCTTCATCCGGCCCTCCGCCGGATTCGGCTGCTCGAGCGTCGCGTCGGGGGTGCCGCGAAGCGCTCCGGCGAGCATGCGATGCCCCTCGAAAAAGAAGGCCGTGACTTCGTCCATCGGCGGGTAGAGGTCGCCGTCTTCGTCGTCCTTGCAACTGGCATCCTTGGAGAAGAGGTGCTCGAAGTGGTCGGGAACCTTCGGGGCGGGGTGGCCGATCTGCTGGAGCACTTTCGGCGCATAAAGGCTCAAGTGACCGTAGATGAACGCCGGGTGGTTCGATTCCACGACCGTGCCGCCGATCGAGGCGAAGCGGCCGAATTGGTCCGCTGGCACCTCCTTTAGCAGACGCTCCGCGTAGCCGACCGAAAGCTGCAGCGTGTCCGCGATGATGTTGCCAAGCGAGCGTGACATGGGAAGGCGTCTCCAGAGATGAGTGTCAGAAGTCGATTCTATCGTTCGCCGTCGGTCGGTCAGGCAAGGTCGCCGGACGCAATCCGGTTGATCGCCTCCGGGAGCGTCTCGCACTCGGCGGCAAACACTCGCGCGGCCAACGATTCGGCCGTGTCGTCGCGGAGCACCGGCACCGCTTGTTGCAGCAGAATTCGTCCATGGTCGTATTCGTTGTCGACCAGATGCACGGTGCAGCCTGAGACGGTGCAGCCGCGTGCGAGAACCGCGCGGTGGACGTGCATCCCGTGAAACCCCTTGCCGCCGAAGGCGGGCAGGAGGGCGGGGTGGATGTTGATCACGCGGCAGGCGAAGTCGGCGGGAAGTTCCACGAGATGCAGAAAGCCCGCCATCACGACGAGATCGGGCCTGGCCGACCGGCAGGCGGCGAAAATCGCGTCACTCCACTCGGCCAGTGGTCGTCCGGCTGGCGGCAGCACGGTGACGGGGATGCCGGCCCGCTCGGCAAGCCGCACGCCGCGGACGTCACCTCGGCTCGACACCACCCTCTCGACGGTCGCGGCCAGCCGGCCTGCGGCGATCCAGTCGAGCAGGTTTTCGAGCGTTCGCCCGGAGCCCGAGAGCAGCACCGCCAGGCGGAGCATCTTCCCCTCAGTCGCCGAGGCAGCCGCACCGCTCACGCCACACCCCCGGTCGCCGTATGCGTTTTGTCAGTCCGGCGGATCGCAATCGTGAGCGGATGGCCGTCGACATCGAGCGACTCAAGCAACGCCCCCTCCAGTGGGCCAAACGACGCAGAGGTGGCGAGCGTCTCGGAGGCCACGTAGTCGAGGTGCTGCTCGATGGCAGCTCTCAATTCGGGTGATGCGGTGTCGAACGCCAGCTCGATTCGGTCAGTGAATTCAAGGTCGAGCGCCTTCCGCTGCGACTGCACGGCGTGCACAACCTCGCGAACGAGGCCCTCGGCGACGAGTTCAGGCGTGAGTTGACTGGCCACGACGACGACGGCCCGCGGGCCCTCCGCGGCAGCCCAGCCCTCTTTCGCGGTGGTGCGGATCATGACGTCGTCTTTCTCGATGACAGCCTCGCCCCCGCCGGCAAGCGGGATCGTCGCCCGGCCATCGCGGTTGAGGGCCGCCAGCAGCGCGGCGGCATCGGCCTTCGTGATCGCATCGCGGGCCCTTGGCAGATCCTTCCCGAGCCGCGGGCCCAGCTTCTTGAGATCCGGCAGCACCGCCCGCGTGATGTAGCGGTCGGGCTCACGACAGATCTCGAACTGCTTGACGTTGAGTTCGTCACAGACGAGATCGGCGTGGGCCTCCAGCCAGGCGGCGTCGGCCGCGTCACCATGTCCCTCGGCGAGGATCACCTCCACCTTCGAGAGCGGCTGGCGGACCTTGAGCTTCTCGGCGGCCCGGGCAGCCCGGCCCAGCGACGACACATCGCGGACGATCGCCATGCGGCGGACCAGATCCCGATCGACAAGGGCCTCGCTGCCGGCCGGATAGTCGGTGAGGTGCACACTCTCCGGCACGCTGTTCCCGAAGGGGACCACAGTCAGATTCCGCCAAATCGCCTCGCTCACGAACGGCACGAACGGGGCCGCAAGCCTCGTGATCGTGAGCAGCGTCTCGTAGAGCGTCCAGTAGGCATCGAGCTTGGCGGCGTTGCCATCCGGTCCGGTGTCGGCACGGCCCGCAGCCCAGAAGCGATCGCGGCTGCGACGGACGAACCAGTTGCTGACGGCATCGACGAGCGCGGATAGCTCGCCGGCGGCACCGAAGTGGTCGTAGCGGTCCATCCGCTCCACCATCGCGGCGGCGGTGGCATTCAGTTCCGACAGCATCCAGCGATCGAGTTCGCCACGGTCGGCGACGGGCCGGTAGCCGCGGGCCCTCGCCAGATTGGCGTGCTCGAGGGCGCCGGGGGCGTCGAGAAGCGTGGCCGGATCGAAGCCGTCGATTCGCGCGTAGATCACGAAAAAACTGTAGACGTTCCAGAGCCGCAGCAGGAACTCGGGCACACTCTCACGGATCGCCCGCTCGCTGTAGCGGATGCTCGTCCACGGCGGCTGGCCGGCAAGGAAGAACCACCGCAGCGCGTCGGCACCATACTTGTCGAAGATCTCGGCCGGCTCGCGGTAGTTCCGCTTGCTCTTGCTCATCTTCTGGCCGTCCTCGCCCAGCATGTGGCCCAGCACGATGCAGGTCCGGAAAGGGTGCGGATAGGGCGTCTTCCCGTCGCCGAACAGCAGCGTGCTGATCGCCAACTGGCTGTAGAACCAGCCGCGTGTCTGGTCGATCGCCTCGGAGATGAAGTCGGCAGGAAACTGCGTCTTGAACTCCTCGTCGCCGCGGTGCGGCCAGCCCCACTGCGCGAACGGCATGGCACCGGAGTCGAACCAGCAGTCGATGACCTCTGGCACACGCCGCATCCGGGCCCCCGGCGAGAAGGGGGAGTCATACGTGACCGCGTCGATGTAGGGCTTGTGCACGCGGAGATCGTCGGAGATGTTCGGATTCGTCACCTTCGCCCGGTCGAAGACGTCGGTGCCTTGGACGCCAGGCTTGGCCGTGAGCGCCGCATACGAAGGCACCGCCTCGGCCCTGCCCGTCGTCTCGCACTTCCAGATCGGCAACGGCGTGCCCCAGTAACGTTCGCGGGACAGGGCCCAGTCGACATTGGTCTCGAGGAAGTTGCCAAACCGGCCATCCTTGATGTGCTCGGGCAGCCAGTCGATCCGGGCATTGTTGGCGAGCATCTGCTCTCGGAACTCGCTGGTGCGAATGAACCAACTCTGTCGTGGATACTGGATCAGCGGATCGTTGTCGGCCCGCCAGCAGAACGGATAGTCGTGAACATACTGCTCCTGATGGACGAGCAGATGCCGCGCCCGCAGGTCGCGGGTGATGTCGCGGTCGCACTCCTTCACGAACCGGCCGCTCCCCATGGGGAAGGCGTCGGTGAAGGTGCCGTCGGGGGCGACGCAGTTGATGAGCGTCGGCCCTCGCCCCTCGGCGAACCGTGCCTGTTCGGATGCCAGCACCGTGTAGTCGACCTCGCCGAAGGCTGGCGCGATGTGGACGATGCCGGTGCCTGAGTCAGTCGTGACGAAGTCGGCGGCCACGACCCGCCATGCCGCGGGCTGCGTGCCCCCGTCCCTGAGCGTTGCCGGCTGCGGGGAGCCAGCCGGGCGGAACGTCTCGAACGGCGGCAGGTAGGAGCGGCCCACGAGGGCGCAGCCCGGCAAGCGGTCGACCACCTCGAACTGCTTCTTCATCTTCTCGCCGAGCGGCGCTGCCAGCGGCTCAGCGACGATGAATTCCTGTGCGGTGGTATTTGATCCGGCCCCGTCGCTTCCGTTCGCGGCTTCTTTGAGGACGACATACTCCAGATCGGCCTTCACGGCCGCGAACTGGTTGGAGGGCAGCGTCCATGGCGTGGTCGTCCAGGCCACGAGGTTGCGGGTGGTCGGATTCCCTGCGTCGTCAAGCAGTGGGAAGGCGACATACACGCTCGGGTCGGCCACTTCGCGGTAGCCTTGGCCAACCTCGCCGCTGGAGAGTGCCGTGCCGCCCTGCGCCCACCACCAGACGATCTTGTGGCCCTGGTAGAGCAGGCCGCGATTGAAGAGTTCGGCGAGGGACCACCAGACACTCTCCACGAAGCTCCGGTGGTAGGTGACGTACGCGTCGGAAAGATCGATCCAGAAGCCGATCCGCTCGGTGAGCGTCTCCCACTCTTTCATGTACCGCCAGACCGACTCCTGGCAGCGGTGGATGAAGGGTTCAACGCCGAAGGCCTCGATCTCGGCCTTCGAGTGGATGCCCAACTCCTTGCAAACCTCCACTTCGACAGGCAGGCCATGGGTGTCCCAGCCCGCTTTCCGCTCGCAGTATTCTCCACGCATCGTGCGGTAGCGCGGGTAGAGATCCTTGATCGTCCGCGTCAGGCAGTGTCCGGGATGGGGCATGCCATTGGCGGTCGGCGGGCCTTCGAAGAAGACGAACCGCTTCGACCCGCGCCGCTGCTCAAGCGATTTCTTGTAGATGCCACGCTCGCGCCAGAGTTGCGAGATCGCTGCCTCGATGGCGGGGAAGTCGGGCTTGCCGCGGACGGGTTCGAACATGAGGCGGTGCTGCGAGCTGTGCGGATGGTAAGGCGCCGGGCCGGCGGCCCATGCGGG
>JBIIOL010000120.1:0-8374 GCA_044336965.1 Pirellulales bacterium
GTGCCGGGGCTCCGGCAGCCCGACGGCGACGGCCGCGCCGGCGGCGATCGCCGCCGCGCCCGCCATGAAGACGGGCCGGAAGCCCAGTTGGTCGACTGCCATGCCCACCAGCGGCGAGACCACGAACGGTAGGGCCAAGCTCGCGCCGACGATGCTCACATACCGCGGATGAGCGGCCGCTGCCGGGGCAAGCTCGAGTGAGTAGTTGGTGAAGATCTTCAGCGAAATGGGATTGAGCCCCAGCGGCACATAGACGATCCAGAACCATTCGACGGCGTGTTCATGCGGCACGAGCGAGAGCAGCGTCACGACCAGCGGCGTGAGCGAGGAGAGCGCCACCAGCCAGACGAGCACGATCCGCGTCCCGCGACGGTCGGCGAACGGCCCCGCCACGAGGCTCACGACGCCAGTGGCGGCGTTCTGCACGATGACCCAGGTCAGCAGGCTGGCGGTGTGGCTGCCAAGCCGATCCCGCGCAAAGGCCTGATAGTGGGGAAACAGCATGAGCACGGCGGAGAAGCAGGCCGCCACGACGCACAGCCGCACGAGCGGCGGGTCGCTGCGGAGCGTCTGTCGCCACGAGGCGATGCCCTCACCGACGTGCTCGAACAGGCCGCCGACAAGGCCGCGCGGCGGACGCGAGGCCATCACCGCAGGTGGCATGCAATCCGCCGGCTCGTCGAGAAACAGCGGCGCGATCGCGGCCAGCGCGAAGAACGCACCCGTGGCGGCGAAGATTTTCGGGAAGCCATCGGGCTCTGCCAGCCACGGCCCGAGGAGCAGGGCGGCCGCGACGATGGCCAGCACGCTGCCCACGGCCACGCTCACCACCATGGCACGGCCGCGATGACCGGGGGAAATGAGTTTGCCCTGCAGGGCGGCGAGCACGAGCTGATTCAGTCCGTTCGCCGCAGAGAAGAGGGCGTAGAGCACGAGGAACAACACCGCGAGCAGATCCGGCCGCGTGGCCGCGAGGCCCGGCCAGACGGCGGCGAGCAGGCCGAAACAGGCCGCCATGGCCAGGCTCGTCAGCACCAGCATCCATTTCTTGCGGGGCACGCGGGCCAGAGGCCCCGCAGCGAGCAACGGTGGCACGCTCTGGCCGCCCCGATTGAGCACCGGGAGCAGGCCGCGCAACAGTCCCGAATCGACCACGGCGTCGAGGACCGCCGGCATGATGATCGTCTCGGTCTTGAAGATCCAGCCGACACGGACGACCACCTGATAGAGCTCCATCCAGAGCGTATTGCGGGCCTCGCGGCCCGACTCGTCGCCGGCCACCACTGGCCGACGTTGCCGCTCGTTGCGTCGGTCTGTCATGGGGGTACGATCTGAGGGGTTGGAGGCGGAGCCGGGTGCCGGCGGTTCCGCGGGGTTGGCCGCCGGCAGCATGAGGGTTTCATTCCATGACGTCCATCGCCAGGCATGTGTCGCTTCCCATCGCTGCCCTTCTCTGCTTGCTCGGATCGGCACTCCCCGGAACGGTTCCCGTCACGTCCCCTGCGCACGGTGCGGAGCCGACCGAGGGTCAGCTCGTCTGGTTTGGCACCTACACGGGCGGGCCGGCCAACAGCGAGGGGATCTATGTGTCGCGGTTCGATACGGCCACCGGGAAGCTCACGGCACCGGTCCTGGCCGCAGCGGCGAAGAACCCGTCCTTCCTCGCGCTCCATCCGACACTGCCGGTCATGTATGCCGTGTCGGAGGTGGCAGACGCCGATGGCAAGCCAACCGGCGCGGTGCTCTCGCTCGCGATCGACGAGGCCACCGGCGCACTGGCGGCCAAGAATCATCAATCGTCCGGCGGTGGCGGGCCATGCCATGTGTCGGTCGACCGCACCGGCCGAGTCGCGCTGGCGGCCAACTATGGCGGCGGCAGCGTGATCTGCTTCAGTCTCGCCACTGACGGCAGCCTCGAGCCTGTTGTGTCCGGCTCGCCGGGTGGGTTCATCCAGCACGAGGGCACGGGCCCCAATCCGCAGCGGCAGGAGAAGCCGCATGGCCATTCGATCTACCCCACGGCCGACGGCCGGTTCGCAGTGACCTGCGACCTGGGAGCCGACAGGGTGTTTGTGCACGCCCTCGACGTGGACAAGGCCACGCTCGCACCGCACGGCTTCGGCCGCGGCACACCCGGCGCGGGTCCGCGGCACTTCGCCTTTCATCCGGGTGGCCGGTATGGCTATGCGGTCAACGAACTCGACCTCACCGTCACGGTCTTCGCCTTCGATCCGCAGGCGGGCACGCTCGCCCCGATCCAGACGCTCTCCACGCTCCCCGCCGATGTCACCGACATAAAGGGCTTTTCGACTGCCGAGATCGTCGCGCATCCCAGCGGTACATTCCTCTACGCCTCGAACCGCGGCCACGACTCGATCGCGATGTACGCCGTTGACCAGGGCACCGGGCGGCTCACGTTCCTGGGCGCGGAGCCGATCAGGGGCAAAACCCCCCGCAACTTCGTGATCGATCCGAGCGGGAAATTCCTGCTGGCCGCCGGGCAAAACTCGCATACCGTGACGGTCTTCGCGATCGACGGCGAAACTGGCAAACTATCGTTCACGGGCCAGTCGCTCGACGTGCCATCCCCGGTCTGCATCCGTTTCCGTCATCCACGCTGAACACCATGACGATCTGCCTGCTGAAATCGAAGATCCACCGCGCGACGGTCACCGGAGCGTCGGTGGACTATGAGGGAAGTCTGACGATCGCGGCCGACCTGGCCGAGAGGGTCGGGCTGCGGCCTTACGAAAAGATCCTCGTGGGCAACCTCGCCAATGGCGAGCGGTTCGAGACCTACGTGATCTACGGCGAGGCCGGATCGGGCGCGATCGAACTCAACGGCGCCACGGCGCATCTGGGAGCGCCCGGCGACCGACTCACGATCATGTCGTATGCGTGGCTCGACGAGCAGGAGGTCGCCACGCACAAGCCGTCGGTGATCCTCCTCGATGGACGCAATCACGTCGTGCGGTAGAGAAAAGGGGACGCAGCTCTTTTCGCAGCCGAAAAGAGCTGCGTCCCCTTTTCTTCACTCGAGCAACAATTCCAAGTAGCTGCGTCGCTCTGGAGGCCCGCAGCCGAGTTCCCGGGCCAATGACTCGAGGCAGGCCCGGGCCTGCGGCACATCCGCCTCACTGGCCTGGAGTTCAATTTCGAGAAATTCGCCGACCCCGGCCACGCTGTCGAGGGCCACGTCGACCTCCATGCCCTGCCAGTGCACGCGGGCCCGCCGCCGTCGCTTGGGCACCGTCGCGACGGGACGAAATCCGAGTGCCTCGAGCAACTCCGTCCATTGCGCGATCGTACGTGCCGGCGGATGCGTCGCGCCGCCCCCCTCCGCCATCCCCACGGCGAGCGGCAGTTCGATCTCCCGGCGGGTCTTGGTGGTGGCATCGATCCGCGGTCCCTTCCAGGTAATCACAACCGCTTCACCGTCGAGCCGCAGTCGCAACGCCTCGTCCGTGCGGGCAAAATCACGGCATGGATGGTTGAAATACCGGTCCACCTGATCGACCGTTGCGTAGAATCTTCCCGCAAGCACGGCCAACCGCTGCTGGAGAGCCGGCAGGTCGGCCACGGGATATTTGAGTTCCACTTCGTACATGCGTCCGTCGTTCCTTCCGCCTGTTCTGGCACGAATGGGCCCGACACGATGATCCGGTTGAAAGAGGCTCCGCCGATGATACCCCGCCAGCACTGCGTCTCCGCGGCCGTGGTCGCCGTTGCCCTGTGTGCCACTGGACTGCCGTTTGGTCTGCCGTTCTTCGCGGGCTGCGACGGCCCCACGCCGGCCCATCCGGCGGTCGGCAGAACCGTGGGCAATCTGCCGCTCATGGCGTTGGCCGATCCCTCCCTGCGGCCGCCGACCTTTGCGGGTCGTGTGACGCTGCTCAACTTCTGGGGCACGTGGTGCCCCCCCTGCCGCCGAGAACTGCCTGGGCTCGTGCGGCTGGCCGACCGGCTGAGGAACGAGCCAGCCTTCCAACTCGTGGCGGTCTCCTGCGGAGGGCGGGCTGCCGAGGACATACCCGCACTGACGGCATCCACAAACACTTTTTTGCAAGAGGCCGTGAACGCGTCGCAGCGGTCCGCGATCGAGCCTTGGGCCGATCCCGACGGCCGCACGCGGATGATCTTCTCCGCGTCGTTCGGCTTCGAGGCCTTTCCCACGACCTATCTCATCGGCCCCGACGCCAAGGTGCGACAGGTGTGGGTGGGCTACCGCTCCCGCGACGAGACCGACATCGCCCGCGCGATCGTCGCTGCGCTCAAGGAAAATCGGGCAGTTGTTTCAGCCGATCGATGATCGCCGCGGCGGCAGCGGCGGGATCGCGGGCTGCCGTGACAGCCGCGGCCACCGCCACCCGCGTGATGCCAAGCGCCGCCAGCTCATCGAGCCGGTCGAACGTCACGCCGCCAATGGCGAAGGCGGGCAGGCTGATGTCGCGTGACACCGTCCGCAGAAATTCAGCCGCCGCAAACTCGCCGAACGATTTCGTTGAGGAGGGAAAGCAGGGGCCAATGCCGAGATAGTCGGCCCCATCGGCCGCGGCGGCACGGGCCTCGGCGACCGAATGGGCCGTACGCCCCAGGAGCGAATGAGGTCCGAGCACCCGCCGCGCCAAGGTCGTGGGCAGGTCATCGGCGCCCGTGTGGGCTCCATCGGCCCCCGCGGCTGCGGCCACGTCGACGCGGTCATTCACGACCACGAGTGGCGGATCAGCGGGGGCAAGCCGCCTGCAGGTCGCGATCGCGTGTTGCACTCGTGCGGCGAGCGCGGGCGTGGGCAATGCCTTGTCGCGAATCTGCAGCATCCGCACGCCCGCCTCGACGAGCGACGAGACGAGCCGATCGAAGGTCGCCAGATCGGCCTGCGCATCGATCAGCACGCAAAGAGTGATACCTCTAAGCCGCTCCCTCGCCCGCGCCGCAATCAGAGCCCCGCGCTCGAGCGTGTAGAGCCGGTAGCGGAGCTGCTCGAAGCCGGCCGCAGCATCGGGCGCGACCATGGACGCACATTCCGTCAGGCTGCGAAGCGCCTGCGAAGCCCGAGCCGCATTGGCCGCGATGAGATCGACCGGCGACACTCGCCGCAGCGACACCGGGGGCTCCACCCCGATCCCCACGTCTCCCGCCACGTCCCGCAAGGCCACCCTGTGCGTCAGGGGAGCCTGGGCGAGGAGCGTCGCCAGCGTGTGCCGCAGGTCCTTGGCAAGGGCGGTCAACTGGGCATCGTCGAGAACGAAGCGGACCATGTCCTCGACCACCCGCAGGGCCTCCCCGGCGCGGTTGGCCGAGGCATCGATGGCCCGCCAGACGCCGGCCGTGGCCCCAGAGGGCTCGAAATCGTTGGTTTTCATGCCCGTGTTGTACCCCCGCGGATGCCTTGGAGAAATCGCGGGGCGTCGCTATCTACTCCGCATGGGATTCGCACGCTACCTGACGCTCGTCTGGCCGGGCATGCCGTGGCTGTGGCTGCGTGGCAGCTTCGCCGGCCTCGTGCTGGCGCTCGCCTTCGCCCTGGCACTCGACGTGGCAGTGTTCACCACGTGGATCTGGTCAGAACTGGTCGACTTTCGGCTGTCCCTGGCGCTGTGGACGGCCACGGCCGTGGTTTGGCTGATCTCCACGGTGTCGGCCGTGACCGGCTTTCCGCCGCCGATTCCGCATGGTCGTGACGCGGCCGCAGACGCCCTGTTGGTGAAGGCCCGCGATGCCTACCTCGCCCGCGACTGGCTGGCCGCCGAAACCAAGCTCCGGACGCTGCTCGACCTGTCCCCCACTGACGGCGAGGCGCAGCTGCTCCTGGGGACGCTATTGCGTCGGGTCGGCCGGCTCGACGAAGCCGCAGCGGCGTTCGAGACGCTGTCCCGCAGCGATGCGGGGGCACCGTGGCTGCACTCGATCGCCCGGGAACTCGAGCGGATCGCCTCGGCCCGGCAGCCCTCTGCCGCAGTGGATGCCAATACGCTGCCACTCCCTCGGCACCACGGCGACACGGCCGGGCATGCTTCGGTCCAGGACAGGGCCGCCTAAAGCAGCCAGTAAACGGCCATTTTGGCCGAGTTCGTGGGTCCGCCACAGACATTCCACGCGGACCATCCTAGAATCCCCGGCTCGAATCCGGTCGGCGTCACAGCCCCGGCGGAATGCCAGCCCTGGCGGTCTGGCCACGCTGGAAAAAGCGACGCCGTTTGGCGTAAGGTTTGCATAGACTACCCATGGCGGGCGCTATGGCGGCGGCAGACTGCCGCAATGGCATCCGCGGCAGGCTGGCCTGCCCAGAGAGTTGGTTTGGGACCGTTGGCTTTGGGACGATGGGCCGATTCACGAAGGGATCTTTTTCATGTACGAGCGTTTCACCGACCGGGCTCGCAAAGTGATGCAGCTGGCCAACCAAGAGGCCCAGCGTTTCAACCATGAATACATCGGTACCGAGCACGTCCTCCTCGGCCTGATCAAGGAGGGAAGCGGTGTCGCCGCCAACGTCCTGAAAAACCTCGACATCGACCTGCGAAAAATCCGGATGGAGGTGGAGAAGCTCGTGCAGAGCGGCCCCGACATGGTCACGATGGGCAAACTCCCTCAGACGCCCCGTGCCAAGAAGGTGATCGAGTATTCGATGGAGGAGGCCCGCAACCTCAACCACAACTACGTTGGCACCGAGCACATCCTGCTGGGCCTGCTGCGCGAGCAAGAAGGGGTGGCTGCCCAGGTGCTCATGAACCTGGGACTGAAGCTCGAGGACGTCCGTGAGGAGGTGCTCAACCTGCTCGGCCACGGTATGGAAGAAGGGGGCGAGCGGGCCGGTATGGGTGGCGGTCGGCAGCCGGCCGGCGCCGGCGGTGGCGGCGGCGAGGCCACCGCGAAGGGAGGCAAGAGCAAGACTCCGGCGCTCGACAGCTTTGGCCGCGATCTCACCGAACTCGCCAAGCAGGGCAAGCTCGACCCGGTGATCGGCCGCGAGAAGGAGATTGAACGGGCGATCCAAATCCTCTGCCGTCGCACGAAGAACAACCCCGTGCTCCTCGGCGAGGCGGGCGTGGGCAAGACGGCGATCGTCGAGGGCTTTGCCCAGCGGGTGGTCGATGGCAACGTGCCCGAGCTTTTGGCCGACCGGCGGATTGTCGTGCTCGATCTCGCCATGATGGTGGCGGGCACGAAATACCGTGGCCAGTTCGAGGAGCGGATCAAGGCGGTGATGAACGAAGTCCGCCGTGCCAAAAACACGATCCTGTTTATCGACGAACTGCACACGCTCGTCGGCGCCGGTGGCGCCGAGGGCGCGATCGACGCCTCGAATGTGCTGAAGCCGGCGCTCGCCCGCGGTGAGATCCAGTGCATTGGCGCCACCACGCTCGACGAATACCGCAAATACATCGAAAAGGATTCGGCACTCGACCGCCGGTTCCAGATCGTGATGGTGGAGCCCGCGAGCAAGACCGAGGCGGTGGAGATCTTGAAGGGCCTCCGCGATCGCTACGAGACCCACCACCGTGTGAGCATCACCGATGCGGCGCTCGAGGCGGCCGTCGATCTCTCCAGCCGCTACATCACGGGTCGCTGCCTCCCCGACAAGGCGATCGACGTGATCGACGAGGCGGGCGCCCGCGTCCGGCTCAAGGCGATGACCAAGCCGCCGGATCTCAAGGAGATCGACGAGGAGGTCGAAAAGCTCAACAAGGAGAAGGAGGAGGCGGTCGCCAATCAGGATTTCGAGAAGGCGGCGGCGCTCCGCGACCAGGCCGATAAGCTCAAGAAGAAGAAGCAGACGATGACCCGCGACTGGCGGGACAAGAGCCGCGAGGCCGACGGCGTCGTCGACGAGGAGGTCGTGGCCGAGGTCGTCTCCAAGATGACCGGCATCCCGCTCACGCGGATGTCGACCGAAGATCAGGCCCGGCTGATGGGCATGGAGGGTGAGCTCCACAAGCGGGTCATCGGCCAGGAGGCCGCGATCAAGAGTGTGTCGAAGGCGGTTCGCCGGAGCCGCTCCGGGCTCAAGGATCCGAAGCGTCCGATCGGCTCGTTTGTGTTCGCCGGGCCGACGGGCGTGGGGAAGACGCTGCTCGCCAAGGCGCTCGCGCAGTTCATGTTCGGTGATGCCGACGCGCTCATTCAGATCGACATGAGCGAATACATGGAGAAGCACAACGTCAGTCGGCTGATCGGTGCACCGCCGGGCTACGTCGGCTTCGAGGAGGGCGGCCAGCTCACCGAGAAGATCCGTCGTCGTCCCTACGCCGTGGTGCTGCTCGACGAGATCGAGAAGGCCCATCCCGACGTCTTCAACATGCTCCTGCAGGTGATGGAAGAGGGCCGGCTGACCGACTCATTTGGCCGCAATGTCGACTTCCGCAACACGATCCTG
>JBIIOL010000121.1:0-8315 GCA_044336965.1 Pirellulales bacterium
ACGAGGCCGACCGGATGGACAACTGCATCGACACCTTCGGCAAGGCATTTCTCGGGCTGGCCCTGGGCTGCGCCCGCTGCCACGACCACAAGTTCGACGCCATTTCCAACGAAGACTACTACGCCCTCACCGGCATGCTCATGTCGAGCAGCTACCGGCAGGTGCCCTTCGAGACGATCGAGGCGAATCGGAAGGTGGCCCACAGGCTCGATGCCGCCGAAAGCGATGCACGCCGGAGGCTGCAGCCGCTGATCGCGGCCGCGCTTGGATCTGAGCTTGAATCTGAGCTTGGATCTGAGCCTGTTTCCAAGCCTGGGGCCGAGGGCGAGAGTCTGGCCAATGGCCAGCCCGAGACCGCCGGGAGCCCGACGGCACTCGGCGAAACCGTGATCGCCGACTACACCCGCGGGGAACACTCCACGCCCATCATCGTGGACGCCGCCGCCTGGGGCCGGTCGACCGTGCCGGCCGGTGAGCCTGTGCTCCTGCCGGAAGTGGAGGGACTGCCACGCGAGCTGCGCGTCGAGCCGATTGGCCATGTGCGGAGCGATGCCGTCTGGTCGGCGACACGATCGACCGGCGAGCGAGACACGCCGCCGCTGGGCAACGTCGATCGCGCCGGCCGCGTGTTGCGAACGCCCAAGGAGCTGATCAAGGACGGTGTGATCTGGCACCGCGTCCGCGGCCATGTGCAGATCTTCGTCGTCGTCGACGGCCACCTGCTGCTGCAGGGCGGGCCGATCTACGGGTCGCATCTCAAGACGGTCAACACGCGCGGGGAATGGAAGTGGATCCGTCAGGATCTTCGGAGAGATCTCACATGGGAAAGCGGCCGCATCGTCCATGTGGAATATGCGGCGATCGAGGGTGCCGTGTCGGTCGCCGAAACGGTGGCCGCCCTCGAACAGCCGAAGCGGAGCGATCCGCCGCTTCCCGCAGCCGTCAATCGGCGGCTCGGCGATCGGGGCTTCGATTGGAACGCCCCCACCGCGAAGCGGGCCGTGGACGAGGCGGTCGCGGTCGCCGCGGCCAGGGATGCAATCCTCGCCGACGTGACACTCGAGTCAGCCACGGCGCCGGCGATCCTCGACGGCAACGGCGTCGATCAATACGTGCTCCTGAAGGGCTCCGCGGCCCGCCGCGGTGAAGTCTCTCCACGGCGGTTTCTCGAGGCGATCGACGGGCCTCGCCAGCCTGGGTGGCCCAGGCATTCGTCGGGCCGCAGGGAACTGGCCGACCGGGTTCTCGATCCCGCCAACCCGCTCACCAGCCGCGTGATCGTCAATCGGATCTGGCACCATCTCTTCGGCCGCGGCCTCGTGCCCACCACCGACAATTTCGGGAAGCTCGGCGAAGCGGCCGCCGACCCGGTCGCCCAGGCGCTTCTCGACACGCTGGCCGTGCGGTTTCGCGAGGAGGGCTCGAGCATCAAGCGGCTTGTCAGGGACATCGTGACGAGCAGCACCTGGCGGATGGCGGGCAGCCGTGATCCACGGGCGGTCGAGAAGGATCCGCTCAATCTCCTGCTGCACCACTATCCACTGCGGCGACTCGAAGGAGAGGCGGTCCGCGACAAGATCCTCGCCGTGTCGGGCCGGCTCGACCGCACGGTCGGGGGACCGAGCGTGGAGGTGTTCATCACCGAGTTCCACGACGGCCGCGGCAAGCCGGCGAGCGGGCCGCTCGACGGCGCCGGTCGCCGCAGCATCTACACCAAGATCCGCCGCAACTTCCTCCCCAGCTTTCTGCTGGCCTTCGACATGCCGGTGCCGTTTCAGGCCATGGGCCGGCGGAATGTGACCAACGTCCCCGCGCAGAGCCTGACGCTCATGAACGATCCGTTCGTGACGGAGCAGGCCACGCTGTGGGCGAAGAAGACGCTGAAAGAAGAGTCACTTCCGCCCGAGGCCCGCATAGATCGGATGTATTGCGAGGCGTTTGCGCGGGGGCCGACCGCCGAGGAACGGGCGGCCGCGGTCGCGTTTCTCGCCACTCAGGCGGCAGATTACGGCGTGTCTTTTGCTGGCCAGCCGCGGCACGAGGCCGCATGGACCGACCTGGCCCATGCACTGATCACAACCAAGGAGTTCATCTTCGTGCCATGAGCGACTCCTTCCATCACTGCGGTCGCTACCGGCCCCCGGCCCTATCCCGCCGCGACATGCTGCGCACCAGCAGTTGTGGCTTCGGAGCCGTGGCTGCGGCGGCACTTCTGGCTCGCGACACGGCGGTCTTGGCCCACGATGCCACTCGGGCCGGCGTGGCCGGTGTCCTGCCGGCATTGCACCATCCGGCCAAAGCCACGAGCGTGATCTTCCTCTACATGGACGGCGGCGTGTCGCAGGTCGACAGCTTCGACCCGAAGCCGGCGCTCGAGCGGCATGCCGGCAAGGACCCGCACACGCTCTTCAAGGTCGATGCCACGCAGTTCAACAACGTCGGCACGGTGCTCCCGAGTCCGTGGAGGTTCCAGCCGTACGGCAAGAGCGGCATCCCGGTGAGCGATCTCTTTCCGTACATGGGCTCGGTCGTCGACGAACTGGCGATCATCCGTTCGATGACGAGCGAATTCCCCGAGCACACGAACGCCAACTATTTTCTCCACACCGGCTCGGGACTGCAGGGGCGGCCGAGCATGGGCGCATGGACGACCTACGGCCTGGGCAGTGTCAACGACGAACTTCCCGGCTACATGGTGATCAATGGCGGACTGATTCCTCCGGGCGGCCTCGACAACTTCACCAACGGCTTCCTGCCGGCGACCTACCAAGGGTCGATCATCAAGCCGAATGCCACGGGGCTGGCCAACGTGAAGCCG
This sequence comes from Pirellulales bacterium, assembly GCA_044336965.1. Lineage (GTDB taxonomy): Bacteria > Planctomycetota > Planctomycetia > Pirellulales > UBA1268 > CAMCQY01. Next base: position 2,819 of record JBIIOL010000121.1, read on the forward strand.
CTCGAGAAGTCGGCGGGCCAGCAGGTTTCGAAACTCGATCTTGCCCGCCGGCTCGACAAGGGCTTTGCGGAGCGATTGGCGGCCGGTGGGAGACCGCCCGACGCGCTGGAGAGCGCCATCACCAATCAGGAACTCGCCTATCGGATGCAGACGGAGGTGCCTGACCTGCTCGACCTGTCGGGAGAATCGGCGGAAACGAAACGGGCCTATGGGCTCGAGTCCGAGTACAAGCCGACGCAGATCTTCGCCAAGGAGTGTCTGCTGGCCCGACGGATGGTTGAGCGTGGGGTGCGGTTCGTGGAACTCACCTGTCCGGTGGTCGGTGGTGACCGCTGGGATCAGCATGGCAAACTTCGGGAGGGGCACGCCAACAACGCGAGGGCGGTCGATCAGCCCATCGCGGCCCTGATCCGGGATCTCAAGGACCGTGGGATGCTCGATTCCACGCTCGTGGTCTGGAGCGGCGAATTCGGGCGGACGCCGTTTGCTCAAGGGTCGGACGGCCGCGACCACAACCCGCAGGCCTTCTCCATGTGGATGGCCGGCGGAGGCGTGAAGGGGGGCACGATCACGGGTGCCACCGACGAATTCGGCTACCGGGTGGTCGAGAAGAAGTTCATGATCCACGACCTCCATGCCACGATGCTGCACCTCATGGGCATCGATCACACGAAGCTCACCTATCGCTTCAGCGGCCGCGACATACGGCTGACGGACGTCTACGGGAAGATCATCCGTGACGTCGTGGCGTAGCCCGTCATGCGGCGGTTTTCATGGACAGGCTCTTGAGCGTCATCACCGAGCCCACCGACATGAGCGCCAGGCCCAGCCACCGCGGCGGTGTCACCACCTTCCGGGAAGGGATGTTCTGCCACAGCGTCTGAGCCTGGAAGCCACCCTTGTCGCCGAGTTGGGCGGAGATGAAGTGGCTCGAGCGTTCGCTCAGCGTGAACGACTCCACGAGGCGAAACTGCACGCCGGCAAAGAACAGCAACAGTCCTCCCAGCAACAGATGATGTCGTTGAACCCGCATCAACTCCTTGGCTCCTCCAACGCCGGCGGAATGGCCGGCATCCATGTACATCGAATCCGTTCAGAGAAAGACTGAAGCCGACCCGGATCACGGCCGGTTGTGCGGAACATGACGTTCGCAGGCTGGGCAGTCGCAGTGGGCCTGCACGCCCCCTTCGTCGCGGGGGGCGCGGTCTGGAGGGATGGGTGGATTGGGAAAGACCTCGGCGACGCTGCCGAAAATGAGTGTGGAAGTGACTGGGATCATGACGATGGACTGTAACGACTGTGCCGATTCTCCGGATTGGCCACGCTCCTTCCTCGACCACTGCAACCGTCATGGCACCATCGAACCACCGCGCCGTGTGGAGCCTGCCCGGCGGCAGTTGGAAGGTGCTTGTGTTGGGCAGCATCCTCGCCGGTTTCCCGGCCCTGGGGTGGACGCAGGACGACGTCGAGCTGCTGGAGGATCGCCCGCTTCTCGAGATGGTGCTGCCGGACGAGGCGACGCCCGCCGATAGGCCGGGTCTGCTCGCGGAGACGGAAGAGGTTGTCAGTCCTGAGTTGGTCGACGAGGTTTCTGCCCGCGCTGCCGACGGCATGCAGGTGCAGGACTTCGAACTCGAGGAGATGCCCTTCGAGTCCAGCTCAGGCAAGTGGTTCTCCAGCGGCCAATGGTATGGCTCGGCGGAAGTGCTCATGATGAGCCGCAGCCGAAACTACCGCCGCGTGATCGGGTATGACCCGAGTGTCGCCGGTATCAAGATACCCGTCAGCAGCAACCTCGCGGGCACGTTCGTCACCACCGGTGTTCCCTGGGATCTCGTGCCGGGGGCCCGACTGACGATCGGTGAACATCTTGGCCGTGACGATCTCGACCGGGATCAGTCGATCGAGTTCACCTATTTTGGCGGCCTCAGCTACTTCGTACGCGACAGCTACAACGCGATCCCGCGATCGTTTCTGGTGACGCCGCTGGCCGGCACCATCCTGCCAGGGTTGCCGGGGTTTACCTACGCGCAGACGTATGAGTCGACGATCAGCTCCAACTTCAACAGCATCGAGCTGAACTACAAGCTCAACCGCCGACTGGGGCGGGACCAGATGATCATGTCGCCCAACGGCGGCTGGTCGCGGCATGCGGAGCGGGGCTGGCTGCCGGCCATCTCCATCGGCACGCGGTTGGCCAATGTCAACGAGGCCTTCACGTTCGTCAGCAGCCGTCGAAACGTGTCGCCAAGCAAGTTCAGCGGCAATTACGACATCCAGACACAGAACTGGCTGTGGGGCCTGAATTTCGGCGGCGAACTGATCAGCCGAAACGAGTTTTACTACTGGGGGCTCCGCGGCCAGGTGACACCGGCGGTGAGCTTCGCCGCCAACCAGCAGCAGGCGGCCGGCGTGAACCGCCTCAGACTGCCGCAGCCGAGACCTTTACCGCCGCCCGCCACCGGCACGTATGGCTTTCGACAATCAGCCGACCAGGTCGGGCCGGGCTTCCTTGGCGATCTCACGATCCTCGGCGGCTGGCAGGTGACGCCGAACTTCGCGGTGCAGGTCGGCTACGACTTCCTCTGGGTGGCCGGCATCGCCACCGCCACGCGACAGTTCAATCTCGACAATCTGAGGCCCGATTCGATCGACGGTGGCGGGCAGGCCCTCTACAACGGCCTGTCGATGGGCCTCGAGGGCTCGTGGTGAGCAGCCCGCGGCCTCTTATTCGGGCGTGGCGACGAGTACCGCGGCGACCTGCCCCATTGAGCAGAGGTTGACCGCAAGTGCCGTTCCCGGACGGTCTGGCAGAGGTTTGCCGTGGACAACGTTCACCGGGCAGAGGGGATCGGGGGTTTCATAATTGAGCGTCGGCGGCACCAGCCCCGCCTCCAGCCCCAGCACGCTCGCGGCCAGTTCCATCGCGCCACCTCCAGCGCCGAGATGTCCGAAGAAGCTCTTCGGCGCGGTGACGGGCACGGCGCCGAGCTCGGCTGCGATGGACTCCGCCTCGATTCTGTCTGTCTCGAGCGTGCCGCTGCCATGCGCATTGACGTGGCCGAGTTGGTGTGGCGCAAGCCCGGCTGCGTCGAGCGTGGCGCGGATCGCCAGGCGAAGGGAGGAGCCGGTTCGCGGCTGCTGCGGCGTCCGTGGCTCGCAGCGGCTCGCGGCGGAGAGCAGGCGGCCGCGAATCTTCGCCCCACGCCGCTCGGCATGCTCGCGGGATTCCAGCACGAAGACCGCCGCGCCCTCGCCGTCGAGCATGCCGTCGCGGTCGCGGTCGAAGGGCCGGCAGACGCGGCGGTAATCGTCGACGGGCCGTGCCAGCACGGCCTCACCCCGGGCGACGAGCGCCGTCGGGTGGAGGCGGCACCCGGTGCCACCGGTGAGCATCACGTCTGCCCAGCCGCGGCGGATGATGCTGGCCGCCTCGCCGATGGCCAGCAGGCTCGACACGTCGCCGAGCACGATCGAGTTGTTGGGGCCGCGGGCGTCGTGAGCGATCGCGATGTGGGACGCGGTCATGTTGGGCAGATGCTTGAGCAGCCAGAGCGGATGTGTCTCATCCTGGATCGCCTCCGACCACAATCCGAAGTCGAACGGCCCGCCCTGGAAAGCCCGGCGGTAGGTCAGTTCCAGATCCTCGATGTCGGCGTAGATCATGTCGGCGCCGAAGACGACGCCAAACCGTTCCGGTTCGACGCTCCCGGAGGCCAGACTGGCGTCGCCCATCGCCAGGTCGGCGGCGGCGAAGCCCAGTTGGATGTCGCGGCTCATCACCTTCAGGCTCTTCCTCGGTCGGACGTAGACCTTCGGTTCGAAATCCGGAATCTGTCCGCCGTAGGGGGTCCGCAGGCCGCTCGGGTCGAAGAGGTCGATGCGACGGATACCGCTCGAGCCGGACGCCAGCGACGACCAGAACGCGTTGCTGCCGATGCCGATGGGCGACACGACGCCGACGCCTGTGATGACGATGTCCCGGGGGGTTGCCATGGGCTGCACACTAAACCAAGGTTGCATCCGCCGAAAGGTTGCAGAGCAGGTCAAGGCATTTGGAGGCTGTTCCAGGGCAGTTCAGCGCGAGAATATCTGGCATCAGCGGTGCGGCGGATGGTCACGTCGCCAATCGGAGGGGGACTGGGCATGCGGATCCGACCACAGGCCACGGTGGGTCTGTCGGGCCGCCGTCTCGGCGTCGAGCAGATCCGGATCGGGACTGAAGCCGCCAAACACCCAGGCCCAGCCGTCGGCCACCAACTCGCGGTTGATGTTCCGCTCCTCCACCCAGAGCGTGCCCAGCAGTCGCCCATGCTGATCCCGGGCATCCCCCTCGACCCGCACCCGACCGCCGCCGAGTTTCTGACGGAGGGCGTTGCTCGCCTCCCGGCCGAAGGGCTGGCTGAGTTCCGGGCTGTCGATGCCAACGAGCCGGATCTTCTGCGGCCTGTTCGCCTCGTCGATGCAGGTGACGGTGTCGCCGTCGTGCACGAACTCCACCCGCCACAGGGGCCGTCCCTGCGGATCGTGCAGCGGGCACATTGGCACCGCGGCAACGATCGCAGAGACGACCGTGGCGACGACCACATACCATGCACGCATGCGCCGCGGCATGCCGGGAGGCGGGGGCGGGATTCGAATGGGTCGCACGGGTGTGGCCTCGTGCCACGTTAGGATTCAAACCGCTTGAGCGCTGCGATGGTTGCGAGGGCACGGTCTGTGCCGCCCAACTGGGCCACGACCTTCTTCGCCGTGAGCAGGTCCTCGATCGAGATCTTGCCCGCGTGGCCGGCCGACGGCGTCCGCGCAGCCACCACCCCGACCGTCTCCTTCGTGCTGCCGTTCTTGCGGCGCTTGCGGGGACGGAAGCCCATTTTCTTGAGCACCATGCTGACCTGTGGCGAGGAGACGACGACACCCTGCTTCTTGAGCGTGGCGATGATCGCGACCGGCCGGGGCTTCTCGCCCTTCTCCTGCATGACCTTGGCGAGCTTGCGGATCTCCTCCGACTTGTTCACGTCCTTGGTGGGCTTCTTTTCGGGCGTCGGCTTCTTTTCGACCATCGGGTGGTACTACTCCTCATAAAACGTCTGCAGGAAAATATTCACACGTGTGAATATCAGCTGAGTAACAGAATAGATAAACAGAATGCGATTACAAGGATAAGCAGCATGCGCAGCGGTCCGGCAGGCCAGTCCCCCGGCTCGCGCCAGGCGCTTGTATGGGCTCCACGTCCAACGTGATCCCCCGGCTCGCGCCAGGCGCTTGTATGGAGGGCGAATAAAAGCCCAGAGCGCCAGTGACGGGATTGGCTTCACGCCGTGCAAAACGACGGGGACGACCTCGGGCCGTCGCGAGAAGAAGAAAATGGGCGATATAGGACTCGAACCTATGACCCCTAGCTTGTCGAGCTAGTGCTCTAACCAACTGAGCTAATCGCCCGCGAAATCTCCACCACAGTGTTGCGCCGGATGGGCTGCCAGTCAAGCGAACGCAT
>JBIIOL010000122.1:0-8309 GCA_044336965.1 Pirellulales bacterium
GGCGGTCTGGAACCCGAAACTCTGGTCGATGTAGGGGATGTCGTTGTCGATCGTCTTCGGGATGCCGACCACGGCGATCTTGCCGTCACGGGCGGCGACCGCAGCGGCGATCTGCATTGCGCCCCGCAGCGTGCCGTCACCGCCGATCACGAACAACGCGCTGATGTTCATCCGTTCGAGGCAGTCGACGATCTCCTCCGGATCCTGTGCGCCCCGCGACGTGCCGAGGATCGTGCCGCCGTCCTCGTCGATGTTGCTGACCACGCTCGGCGTGAGTTCGATCACATCGTGGGCGTACTTCGCCACGAAGCCCTGATAGCCGTTGCGGAAGCCGTGGATCTTCTTCACGCCGTAGTGAAACGTGAGTTCCATGACGATGCCGCGGATCACGTCGTTGATCCCGGGACAGAGACCGCCGCAGGTGACGATGCCCACCCGCATCTTGGAGGCGTCGAAGAAGATCTTACGCCGCGGGCCTGCCGGCTCGAATCCCGGCAGTTCATCGAGGCTGCAGCCGCTCTCCCGCACGAGGGTGGCCGTGTCGTGGAAGAGCACGCGGTCGTCCTCACCAACGTAGTGCACGGTGGTGCGGCGGGATTCCAGCATCGGCTTGAGCGGCGAGTCGATCCGGCAGGGGCCGAGTGTTTTCACGACGAGATCGGCGGCGGTGGTCACTGGTGTGTCCCTGAGGTCATTGGAGGAGAGGTCGTGGGAGGGGTAGTCGTGGGTGATTCGCCGCCGGGGACGGTGCGAGTTCCCTCGCGAACGCCGCGGCGGCGTAATGCTCGGGATCCTCGCACCGATCCCCGGCTACCCGGTCGTCCGCATGCCGGCGGCGATGCCCTGCACACAGAGCCGGAGGAGATCGCGGAGCGATTCGTCGTCGGGCCGCTGTCGGCGGCGGCGCATGAACTCGATTTGGATGAGGTTGAGCGGATCGATATATGGATTGCGTGCTTCGATCGACCGTTGGAACCAGGGCGTCGTGGCGAGGAGTTCGCCGCCACCGACGATGTCGAGGATCGCCTGACGGGTGCGGTCGCGCTCCGCGGCGATTCGCTGCCAGATCGGGCGGCGGACGTCGGCATCGTCGACGAGTTCTGAATACCGCTGCGCGATGTACATGTCGGCCTTGGCGAGAGCCAGCGTGGCGTTGTCGATCGTGGCCTGGAAGAACGGCCACTGCCGATACATGTCGCAGACGTTCTGCCAGGCATGGCGGTCGTCGTATTTCACCTCCACGAGCGCCGTGCCGAGGCCGTACCAGGCCGGGATCATGCAGCGACTCTGCGTCCAGGCAAACACCCAGGGGATGGCGCGGAGGTCGTCGAGCGTGCGCTCGCCGCGGCGGCGGGAGGGCCGCGATGCGATCGGCAGGGTTTCGATGTCGTCGATCGGTGTCGTTTCCGAGAAATAGCGGATGAATCCCGGCTGATCGACGAGTTCGCGGTAGACGGTCCACGACCGCTCGGCCATCCGAGCGGCGACGTCAGTCCACTCGCGGCGCGGCTCGCTGCGCCGCACGCTCGACGCCACCAGCGTGGCCCACGACACCTGCTCCAAATGGCGGCAGGCGACCTCGGTGTCGTCGTACCGCTCGGCGAGCACCTCTCCCTGTTCGGTGAGGCGAAGGCTGCCGTCGAGCGTCTCGGGCGGCAGTGAGAGGATGCCCCGCGCGGCCGGCCCGCCGCCGCGGCCGAGCGATCCGCCCCGACCGTGAAAGAACGTGAGGCTCACCCCGCGGGCGGCGGCGGCGGCGTGGAGGTTCCCCTGCGCCGCCTGGAGGCCGCAGCAGGCGGCGAGATAGCCACCGTCCTTCGTACTGTCGGAGTAGCCGACCATCACGATCTGGCGGTTGCCCCGGCCGGCTACATGCTCGCGGTAGGAGGGCTCGTCGAGGATCGCGGAGAGCGTTTCGTGGGCGTGGGTGAGGTCGTTGATCTTCTCGAAGAGGGGCGAGATGTCGATGTCGCTGGCCGCGACCGCTTCGCCGCGTGCGGCTGCTCTCGCACGGGCCCACCGCCACAACCAGAGCACCGCGAGCACGTCGGCAGGACTGCGGGTGAGGCTGATGATCGCCGCCCCGACGCATTCCGGGCCGAACCGTGCCACCGCCCGGTGGAGCACCTCGAAGAGAGAGAGCGTGTCGGCGGCGAGCGGGGCGAGGCCATCAACGGGAATGTCGTTGTTGATGCCGCCAACACCGCCGGTCGGTTGGCTGCCCGTGCCAGGCATCGAGTTGACGAGCAGGGCCCGCCGGGCTGGCTCGTCGAGCGCGGAATAGGTGGAAGCATCGGCCACGTGACCGGCAGCCGTGAGAATGTCTCCCATGATGTCGCCGTAGGCGCGGGCATCCTGCCGCACGTCGAGCCGGGTCATGTGGAGGCCGAAGGTTCGCACGAGGTCGAGCCAGTGCGTGGCGGGGGAATGGTCGGCGAGGCCGTGGTCGTGGCCAAGGGAGTCGACGAGCAGGGCGACGTCGGCCTCCAGTTCGCCTCCCGACGCATACGCACCGACGGCCGCCGGCTCGGCGAGGCTGGTGGTGCGCGACCTCTCCAGCCTGAAGCGGATCATGCGGATCCAGCGGCGGTAGGTCTCGTGCGGGGCGAGCGGTTCGAGGGCGGCGGCGAGGTCGGGCCATGCGGTGGCCAGGGCGTCGAGCCGCTCGACCAATGGGCCGGCGCCCCGCGCGGCGTGGAGCGAGATCGTGAGCAGGTCGTGGAGGCGTTCGCACCAGTCGAGATGGCGGTCGATCGCCGCGGCCCGCAGTCGCAGGAGCGTGCGTTCCGTGACATCAGCGGTGACGAACGGATTGCCGTCGCGATCGCCCCCCATCCACGATCCGAAGGTGAGGAAGGGCGGGATGTGGAACAACTCGCCCGGATAGCAGACCGCGAGGCCGTGACGGAGCGAGGCATGCACCTGCGGCACCGCCTCCCACAAGCGTGGCATGATCGACAGGCCGCGTTCCACCTCGTCGAGCACGGTCGGCCGCGTGGGCCTGAGAAACTCCGTCTGCCAGAGCACGTCGAGCTCACTGTGGAGGTCGCTTTCGTGCCGTGATCGCTCCCGGGGCAGGAGGTCGCTGCGGTCGAGTTCCTGCAGGCTGTGCCGCATCCGCCGCAGCTTCGCCCGGATCGACCGGCGCTTGGCCTCGCTGGGATGGGCCGTGAAGACGAGTTCGATCGAGAGCCGGTCGAGCGCCTGCTGCACATCGGCGGCGGAGAGGCCGAGCGACTTGAGTTCGGCGATGCCCGCGGCCAACGACTCGCCGATCGGCTGCGGCGACCGCTCCCGCTCGCGTTCACGGAGCACGCGGACCCGCTGCCGATCCTCGGCGATGTTGACCAGATCGAAATAGATGCTGAAGGCCCGGGCGACACACTCCGCCTGGGCGGTGTCGAGCGATTCGATCTTTGCCGCGAGCGCCCGTTCGGCGTCGTGCCGGCCGGCGCGGCGGTCGCGGGCAAGGCCGCGAATCTCCTCGACCAGGGCAAACGACTCCTGGCCGGCCAACTCCACGATCACGGCCCCGAGCATGTCGCCGAGCAGGCGGACGTCGCGACGCAGCAGATCGTCGTTGGCCACGGAAGAGCCCTATGGTGTTGGGAGGGAAGCAGGGAGGGAAGCAGGCAGGGGCGGGCGGCAGTAATGTACAAATCGAATGCGGTTGCTTGAAGGACGCTCGTTGCCGACGGGTACTGCCAAAGGTGTTCTGGAGAGCAAATGATGCGCCGGGGCCGCTTCAAAATCCTGGGTGCGACCAGAATATCGTTTGGTGCGGATATCATGGGATTCATGATCACAACAACGAGCGACGGGCAGGGGCCACATGGCCCAGTGCGGCGGCAGTGGTGCACACTTCTTGCGCTGGCGGTGCTGGTGGGGCTGACACTGGCAGCAATGCCCGTGGTGGGCCAGCAGCCCGAGGCCCCGGTGGCACACAGCTCGGCCGCCGATTCGATCCGAGCCATGGAGGCCGAGGCCGAGGCGACGGGAAGAGCCGCGTGGGGGCACTGGGGCGACCAGCCTGGCCGGTTTATTTCGTGGTCGAATCATTCCAACCGACTTATCCCCGTCTACACGTTCGGCACGCTGCTCGACGGCATGGCAGGCCCGCATAGTCCCTATCGCGATGCCGCACGGCTCACGAGCCTCTACGGCCGTCTGCCCGACGACACGCTCAACCCCGAGGCCGACTATTTCGACCAGACCGACATCCACCGGCTCCAGCTCATGGCGGCCGAGGCTGGCAAGAAATACATCGTGCTGGTGGTCTTTGACGGCATGGACTGGACGACCACCCGGACGGCCGCGATCGCCGCCCAAGGCAAGGTGGCCTACGACTCAGGCCGCGGCACAGGCCTCGGGTTCCAGGACTACCGCGGCGCGCCGACCGATTTTGGTTTTTGTGTCACAAGCCCGGCCAACGACGGCACGAAGGTCGACGTCGATGCCCAGGCGGTGAAGAATCCAGGTGGCGTGACCCCGGGCGGCTACGACCATCGCCGTGGCGGCCAGAGCCCCTGGGCGCCGCTGCCTGACTTCCGCTACCTGATCGGCCGCGACCGCACCCGGCCGCATGCCGTCACCGATTCGGCCGCTTCGGCCACGTCGCTGTGCACCGGTCGCAAGACCTACAACGACGCCATCAACGTCGATGTCGCCGGCCGTCATCTCGAGCCGATCGCCCGCACGCTTCAGGCTCGGGGCTATGCCGTGGGGGCGGTGACGAGCGTGCCGGTGTCGCATGCGACGCCCGCCTGCAGCTATGCCAACAACGTCACGCGGGACGACTACCAGGACATCGCCCGTGACATGCTCGGCCAGCCTTCGATCTCCCACCGTACCGAGCCGCTCGCTGGGCTCGACGTGTTGATCGGCGCCGGCTTCGGCGTGCGTGGCGACCGGGAGAGCGATAAAGATCAGGGGGCAAACTTCGAGCCGGGCGGAAAATACGTGGCCGACTCGACGCTCGCCGCGATCGACGCCAGGAAGGGTGGCCGCTACCGGCTGGCCCTGCGGACCTTCGGCCAGGCCGGTGACGAGGTGCTGGCCGTCGCGGCTGAGGACGCCATCCAGCGGAAGCTCCGGCTCTTCGGCCTCTTCGGCGTGACCGAGGGCAATCTGCCCTACCAGACGGCTGACGGCGATTTCGATCCCGTCGGCTGCCGGCCCGAGCAGCAGGCGTCGGCCGACCGGCTCCGCAAGAAATACTGCCCGCTCAAGCCTTATTCAGAGGGCGATCTCACCGAGAATCCGACGCTGGCCGACATGACCCGCACGGCGCTCGACGTGTTGCATAGCCGGGGAAACTTCTGGCTGATGGTGGAGGCGGGCGACGTCGACTGGGCGTCGCATGCCAACGACATCGACTCGGCGATCGGCGCGGTGAAGAGCGGCGACGCGGCGTTTCAGGCGGTGGTGAAATGGATCGAGCGGCACGACGCCTGGAAGGACTCGGTCGTGATCGTGACGGCAGACCACGGCCACCTCTTCGTGCTCGACGACCCCGCAGCCTTTGTGGGGCGGTAGTAAGGATGCGGTCGCCGGTTCGGGGCTGCCCGTGTCCTGTCGCAGGACGTTCTGTGCGACATCCTGCCTTCGCGTGCAGCCAACGCCGGCTCTCAAGACACGTGCAGCCCTTCACGGATGGATCGGGAATAGGCGCCCTTGTTCACGAACCGCCGGCGACTTCGACGCGGCGGGGCGAGTCTTTCGTCTTACGGACCTCGACCGTCACCTCCTGCCCCGCGCCAGGAGTGGCGGGCACGCGGAGCGTGAGCCTGTTGCCTCCCTTTTCAAAAGGCACCGCGCCCGTCTTCGCAAGGTCGATCCGTTTGCCGCCGATCCAGGCGGTCGTGCCCTCGGGCGCCGTGATCCGCAGGTCCAGCGGGCCGGTCGCGTCGAGGCTTATCTCGCCCTGCAGCCAGAGCGGCTGGACCTGCGAGCCGCCGGCAGCTACGAGTTCTTCGAGCGGCAGACCGCCGGCGGTCTTTCCGTAGGCTGACTTCCAGCGGAGGCCCGCCCCCTTGAGGACGAGCTTTTCGAACTGGTCGTCCGAAGGAATCGCGTCAGCTGCGGCCTTGGCAAGATCGGCCGGTGGATTCTCGAGCACCTTCCACCGCTGGATCGTGGGCGTCGAGCGGATCGCATAGGGGCCGGGTTTGCCGAGTTCCGACACGAACCGCGCGAGATCCAGGAACTCCTGCTGCGTGAGAAACGACGTCAGCCCTTTCGGCATCAGCGACTTGCCCTCGATCTCTTCCTCGATCTCGGCTGTCGGAATCGTGATCACCTTGCCCGTCGCATCGCGGAGCCGCACCCGCAGTTCGTCGCGGTCCACGAGGATGCCGGTGTGCACCTCGCCGGAGTCGGTGATGACGTTCCGTGTGACATAGGCCTCCTTGATCGAAGCGTCGGGGGTGAGGATCGAGGCAACGACGTATTCAGGGGGTGAGATCGAGCCGACGGCGGACAGCTCCGGACCGATGGCGCCGCCGGCCTTGGCGACCGCGTGGCACTTCATGCAGGCGATCTCCGCGCGACGGAAGATCGCCTCGCCGCGGGCCGGATCCCCCTTCGCGACGACGTCGGCCGCGATCTTCACGATCTCCTCCTGGGACGGCGGCGACGGGTTGGCCGCGATGCCCGCGGCCTTGGTGAGTGCGTCGGCGACGGCTGGCTCCGAGCGACCGCTCGCATACATGTGCCGCAGGAACATCTTTGCCACGTCGGCCGACGGCGGTCGGGCCGAGAGCGCCGCGGCGAGTTTCACCGGACCGTCCCGCCGATCGAGCAGGGCATCGAGCATCTCAGTCGGCAGTTGTCCAGCCGTGGTGGGCGTCTGCGCAGGGGCCGCCGCGAGCACGTCGGCCGCGCGGGTGGCGGCTGCTGCCGTGTCGATCCTGGCGAGCGCCGCGATCGCCAACAGCCGCACCGGCTCCTGCCGATCGGCCGCACAGAGCGATTCGATCGTGGCCCTCGACTCGGGCGTGCCGAGCGTCGCGAGCGCGAGTATCGCCTGCCGCTGCGGCTCGCCACCGGCCCGTTCGCCCGCCGCGAGCTTTTGCAGCGCCGGGATCATTGAAGCGTCGCGCCAGGCGGCGGCGAGCTTGATCGCCCGAATCTGGAGGCCGCGATCCGGCCCCTCGAGCAACGGCCGCAGCGTGTCGAGGCCGCCGGCGGGCTTGATGCCGCGCTCGACGGCCGCCTGCACGAGGCCGTCGGCGATCGCGGACCGCTGGCCGTCGGAGAGTTTCTTGGGCTCGATAAACTCGGCGAAGAGCCAGCCGAGTTCCTCGGGGCCGCCGCGCTGCAGCAGCATGCCGACGGCGTCGCCCAGGCGGTTTGCAGGGAGCCGGCCGCTCTCGAGGAGCTTGACGAGCGGTCGAGCCGACCCCGAAGCACCGCCCGCCGTCACCGCCGGCACCCGCCGCGAAAGCGTCTGCATCGTCTCGCGAAAGACGTATGAGAGATAGTCGTCCTGCGGCCTGACGAGCGATTCGATCGCGATGTTGATCGCCTCCTGGTCGCGGAAGAAGCTCAAGGCTCGCACGGCTTCCAGCCGCACCAGCGGATGCTCGTCGGACACGAGTGTCCGCAGCCTGCCGAAGACATCGCCCACGCGGTCACGCCAGAAACAGAGCACGCGGGTGGCCGCCGCGCGGGCCTTCGGCTCGGGTGAAGCGAGAAGCCGGTCGAGCAGCGGCTCGTTCACGACATCCTGTGCCTGGTAGACCCAGAGCCCTTCGACGAGATGGTGCTGGTATTCGGAATCCTTCGGGTCGAGCGCGGCCAGCCACTTTTCCGCGGCGGGAATCACCTCGGCCGCCGGCCGCGAACGCAGTTCAGCCCGTGCCCGATACCGCGTGCGGTCTTCGTAGACCTTGAGCGCGTCGAGCACCCTTTCCGTTGGCTCACCGGCGATCTTCGTCGGTGCGACGAGTGGCCGATCCTTCGCCCTCACCCGCCAGATCCGGCCGTGGAAGTGGTCTCGATTCGGATCGCGCAGCGAGTGCTGCATGTGGCCCACGAGCGGGTTGTACCAGTCGACCACGTAGAGGCAGCCGTCGGCGCCAAACTCCAGATCGACGGGCCGGAAGTTGGGGTCGTTCGACTTGAGCAGCGGATCGACCGGATCGGCCGCGAACCCGGCGCCGTCATCACGCATCTTGTATTGGAGGATCCCCTGGAAGCCGATGCAGTTGTTGAGCAGGTAGTTGCCCTGTGCGTCATCGGGAAACTGTCTGCTGCTGACGAACTCACAGCCCGAGGTCGGACGCCACTGCTTTTGCAGGAACTGTTTG
>JBIIOL010000124.1:0-8281 GCA_044336965.1 Pirellulales bacterium
AGGCCTGGTCGGCCGCGAGGAGGTCTTGATCATGTACGACCTGCTCGTGGCGGCTCTGCAGACCGACAGCACACGCGTCGTCACCTACCGCCAGCCGATCCAGCACCTGCTCAAGAGCCTGGGAATCGCGGTGGCCGCCCACGACATGAGCCACTACCACCCCGGCGACCGAATGGCGGCTTCGCAGAAACGCGACCTCGCGCAGAGCGAGATGCTGGCCACGCTCCTCGACAAGCTGAAGGCCACGAAGGAGACGGATGGGTCAAGCCTGTTCGACCATACCACGGTGGTCTTTGGCAGCACGATCCGCTCGATCCACTATCTCGACAACTGCCCCACCCTGATCGCGGGCGGCGGGGCCGGCATCACACTGGGCCACCATATCGTCCAACCCAGGAATACGCCGCTCTGCAACGTCTGGCTCACGTTGCTCAAGGGCACGGGAGTTGAGGTCGATGCCTTCGGTGACAGCACTGGCACGGTGAAAGAACTCGGAGTCGGATAGGACGGGGAAGCCCGGCTCAAGGACGTGCACGGGAACGTCGTGAAGGGGATTCTCTCCTGACCTTTGGTTCGTGACTGGTCACACCACGACTCACCTCGACCCCCAACCTCAACGCCTGGACACTCTGTGATGCTGACCATGCGCCTGCTTTCAACGACCGCATGCAAGGCCCTGCTGATGGTGATCGCCTTGGCGAACGTGCTACGCGACGGCTTGACCGCCGAGATCGTGCGGGTCGTGGTCTGGGACGAGCAGCAGCCTGCGCAGAAGGAGGCCTACGACAACTTCCTCGGCAACTCCATCGCTGATCACCTGAAGAAAGTGCCTGGGCTCGAAGTGAGGTCGGTCAACATCAACGACGGCGAACAGGGACTCTCCCCCGCGATCCTCGATTTTGCCGAGGTGCTTGTCTGGTGGGGCCATATTCGTCAGGCAGAGATCAAGTCCGAGACGGGCCGCGACATCGTGGCCCGCGTCAAAGCGGGCCGTCTCACGCTGGTGGCGGTCCACTCGGCCCACTGGGCGACGCCGTTCATGGAGGCGATGAACGAGCGGTCCCGCGAGGATGTTCGTAGGTCGTTTGCCGACGTGCCGGCCGACATGCTCTCGATCGAAGAGGTTCCCGTGGCGGGCCGCAAAGCACCGCCCCGCGAGGCTCGGCTGACGCCGGCCAGCGACGTGCGGAAATTTGCCGATGGCCGCGTGCAGGTCCGGCTGCACATGCCGAACTGCTGCTTTCCGGCCTATCGCAACGACGCGCGACCGAGCCAGGCGAGGGTGCTGATGCCTGGCCATCCACTGATGGCGGGCCTGCCGGAGGTGTTCACGTTGCCGCGCACGGAGATGTACGACGAGCCATTTCACGTCCCCGCTCCCGACCTTGTTCTCATGGAGGAACGCTGGGAGCCGGGGGAGTGGTTTCGCAGCGTCATGATCTGGCAGGTGGGCGAGGGACGGGTGATCTACATTCGCCCCGGGCATGAAACGTATCCGATCTACAAAGATAAAAATATGTTGCGGCTGGTTGAGAACGCCGCCCGTTGGCATGGCGAATCAGTGGTACCGGCAACGCCACAGTGAGAACGCATTGAGATCCGATTCCCGCCGCAATCACCTGAATCAACGAAAACGATTCGTGATATGCGGCCTATTCGTCGTCGTTCTCGCTGCCGGAATCGGTGGAGGGCCGTCTCCGCTCCGCGCCGCAGACTCGCCGACGCTGACCGAGCAACTCGCCCGCGAGGGTATCGCATCGCTGGCCACTGCCGCCGAGCAATCGGGTGATCCTCGCAAGGGGGCGGTGCTCTTTCATACGCAGCACCTCACCTGCACCAAGTGCCACGCCGCTGGCACCGGGCCCTCGCCGCTGGGCCCGAATCTCGCGGAGATCCGGACTGTTGAAAAAGGTTTGCCGGGAGCAACGCAGACGGCCAAGGGAGCCACGCCGTCGCTCGTCGAGCATCTCGTCGAGTCATTGCTCGAGCCGTCGAAGACGATCCGTCCCGAGTATCGACCGGTCACGATCCTCACGGAGGAAGGGCAGAGCGTGTCGGGGATCGTCGTTAGCGAGTCTCCGGAGGTGATCGTGCTTCGCGACGCCGCAGACCCGGGCCGGGAGATGACGATTCCCCGCACTGACATCGAGTCGCGGACCGAGTCGCCGGTGTCGCTCATGCCCGCGGGTTTGGTCAACCTGCTGGCCGATCGGCAGCAGTTCCTCGACGTCGTGTGTTACCTCGCCGAGATCGGCCGTGGAGGGCACGACCGGGCGGCCGAGCTGCGACCCGACCCCGCGCTTCTGGCCCCGCCCGCTCCAGCAGCCTACGAACGCGACATCGATCACGCCGGATTCATCGCCGACTGGGACGATCCCGCGAAGGCGGCCGATGCCTTCAAGCGGGGCCAGAAGATCTACAGCATGGTCTGCGTCAACTGCCATGGCACGAAATCGGCTCCCGGATCGCTTCCCACGGCGCCGCGGTTTGCCACGTCGCCGCTCAAGGCCGGCGCGGATCCCTACGCGATGTACCGCACGCTCACCAACGGCGCGGGGCAGATGGTGGCCCAGACGTGGATGGTGCCGAGTCAGAAGTACGACGTCATCCACTACATCCGCGAGGCGTATTTCCGAGCGGACAAGCCGAATCACTCTGGCGGCGTGACCGGCGACTATCTCGCCGCACTTCCGAAGGGCTCGAGCCGGGGCCCCGCTCCCACCATCATCGAACGCTGGCGAACCCATGACTACGGGCCATTTCTTTCCGCCAGCATCGAGGTCGGGGACGACGGCACGAACGTGGCGCGGAAGGGTCTGGCGGTGAGGCTCGATACCGGATCGGGTGGGATCGCCCGCGGTCGGACCTGGATCCTCTACGAACTCGACACGCTGCGGGCGGCCGCCGTCTGGTCGGGCGACGGCTTCATCGATTGGCACGGGATCAATTTTGACGGGATGCACGGCCGGCATCCGCGGATCGAAGGGCGGCTCCTCGCGTCCACGCCCACGCTCCCAGGCTGGGCCGATCCGCAGAGTGGAGCGTTCGCTGACCCGCGGCCACTGGGACGGGATGGGCAGCCCTACGGACCGCTGCCAGCATCGCGCGGGAGGTTCCATTCGCTGCATCACGCTGGCGATCGTGTCGTTCTGGAATACACGATTGGCGACACGCGGGTGCTGGAGACAGCGAGGCTCGAGCCGGGAGAGTCCGACGCCGCCGATCCCGTGGTGACTCGGATCTGGCGGATTGAGCCGCATGCCCAGCCTCTTGCCGTGCGGGTGGCGAGGGTGGATGCCGGGAAGGGCACGGTGTCCGCGGCGATCGTCGGGAGGATGCCTACCAGCGACGCGAGCGTGGCGCAGCAGGACGGATTCCACGTGCTCACCCTGCCGCCACGAGCTGCTTCGCTCGTCATCGGTGTGGCCTTGGCAGCAGGCGGACGGGAATCGCTCGCCGAGCAGGTCGCGAAACTGCCGGAACCAGATGATCTGGCGGCACTCGTGCAGCTGCCGGCTCGAAACAACTGGAGCACGGCCGTGGAAACAGCCGTTGTGCCGGCGGCGGATCCGGCCACCGATTTGCCATCGTTTGCGACCGACGTGCTGACGCCCCCTTCCCAGAACCCCTGGAACGCCCAAGTGCGATTGAGCGGGGTCGACTTTCTCGGCAACGACGTCGCGGCGCTGAGCACCTGGGATGGCGACGTGTGGACCGTCGCCGGGCTGGCGGCGACGAACGCAAAGCTGTCGTGGCGTCGGATCGCGTCGGGGCTGTATCAGCCGCTCGGGTTGAAGGTGCTGGACGGCGCCATTCATGTCTCCTGCCGTGATCGGATCGTCGTGCTGCGCGATCTCGACGGTGATGGCTGCACCGATCGCTACGACACGTTCAACAGCGACCATCAGGTGACGGAGCATTTTCATGAGTTTGCGATGGGCCTTGAGACCGATGCGGAGGGCAATCTTTATTACGCAAAGAGCGCGCGTCATGCGCTTCCGGCGGTTGTGCCGCATCACGGCACGCTCCTGAAGGTCGCACGGGATGGCTCATCGACTGAGATCGTCGCCACCGGCTTCCGCGCGGCGAACGGTGTCTGCGTCGAGCCCGACGGCACATTCTTCGTGACCGACCAGGAGGGGCACTGGAACCCGAAGAACCGGATCAATCATGTCCGCCGTGGCGGCTTCTACGGCAACATGTTCGGGTATCACGACGTGACCGACTCGAGCGACTCTGCGATGGAGCCGCCGCTTGCCTGGATTACGAACGCGTTTGACCGCTCGCCCGCGGAACTGCTGCGGGTGCCGGTGGAAACGTGGCATCCTCTTCAGGGCGGACTGCTCGAACTCTCCTACGGGCAGGGACGCATTCATTTCGTGCTTCCCGAGCAGGTGCCCGCGGCTCAGCCGCACAGCCGGCAACTGCTCCAGGGTGGACTGGTGCAGCTGCCCCTCGCCGACCTGCCCACTGGCATCATGCGAGGACGCTTTTCCGCCGCCGATGGCCAACTCTATACCTGCGGCCTGTTCGCTTGGGCCGGTAACCGCACTGAACAGGGAGGCTTTTTCAGGATCCGTCGGACCGCCGCGCCGCTGAGGCTGCCGCTCGAGATGGCCGCCACGGCCGAAGGCCTGCGGCTTACCTTCAGCGATCCGCTCGATGAGGAGCGGGCTGCCACTGCGGAACAATGGACATACACGTCGTGGAGTCTCAAGCGGACGGAACGATACGGCTCGGACCACATCGACGAGCGGCGCCATCGAGTGGAGTCGGTGCAGGTGTCGAGTGACGGCCGTATCGTGACGATCGGCATCGAGGACTTTACCCCGACCATGTGCTATGAACTCTCTTGGGACGTGCCCGCAGC
The DNA here is from genome assembly GCA_044336965.1 of Pirellulales bacterium. Taxonomy (GTDB): domain Bacteria; phylum Planctomycetota; class Planctomycetia; order Pirellulales; family UBA1268; genus CAMCQY01. The sequence goes on from JBIIOL010000124.1 coordinate 4,871, forward strand.
CGACGGTAGCCCCGTCAGGGGCCGCATCCATGGCACGGTGCATGCCACGCCGTAGCAGGCACGCCCAATAACTCACCGCGCGGACCGTTTGAACTCGTCAATCGCCGGTTACTGATGGCACGTTGGGCGGTGGTCATGCCCGGAGTCCCCCGGCTTCCGCCGGGGGCTTTTATTCCAGCGTCCCGCTCCGTCAATCGGTTGCGTCACTTCGGTTCGATCTCGACTGTGAGGTGGCCATCGTTGTCGGCCAACTCGCCGGGTGGGTCGTTGAGCTTGCAGAAGACCGTGCCGTCGGTGGCTGCGGTGAACGTGCCCTCTGCGCCGGTGGCGAGCACGACGAACCGCGGGCGGCCGCCATCGTCGGGCGTTTCCACCCACTGCGCCACGAGCAGCCTGCCGAGCGGTCGCCCGCGATACCACCTCAGCGAGATGCCGTTGGCCTCTGTTTCCAGCCGCAGCGGCGGCTCGGCGGCCGTGTCCTCGAGAAAGCCGATCGTGCAGCGGCCCGTCGCTTTCAGCGAATAGCGTGTCCCCTTGCGGAGCGACCAGCCGGAGTTCTGCCAGCCGCAGTCCGCGGCGACGCTGATCTTCTGTCGGGAGTCGAGCAGTCGGCCAGAAGCAGAGGTCCACTCGATGCCGGAACGTGTGAAGTCGTAGCCATAGTCGATATCGTCGGTGAACGCGTCGAAGTCTCGTTCGGCCTGATCGCCGTCCCAGCCGGTCGTCTCCATGAGCCGCTGGTTGAAGTTTCCGTCGAGCGGGCCGCGCTCGGCCGCGGCGAAGGCGGGCGCGTGCCGCGGATGCAACGAGAGCATGGCCACGGCTGCCCAGCTGCTGGCATAGGCGGAGAGATCACGGTGGTTCGCTCCCGGCATGGTGAAGATGTCGCCGAGACCCGGGCACTCGCCGGCGGCTCGCAACGCCCTGATCTTCTCGATGCGGCCAAGCTGTTCGACATCGGCAGCCCGTAGCGGCAGCGGCGTGGACACGAAGCGGCCTGTCGTGCCGTCGGTATTGTCGTCGTCGAGGCGGTGCGTGGCGAGGCATTCGGCGATGCCCTCCGTATACCACGGTGGCGTATCGAGCGAACGGAGCGTGAGCGTGAAGGCATGCACGCCCTCGTGCAAAAGCAGATGACGACGGTAAGCCGGATTCGACTGGTCGGCCATCCAAAATCGGTGGTTGTGGCAATGGCCATTGGCGAAGTCGGGGATCGTCTCCGGAAGCAGGCCGGCCGCACGGAACCGCTCTCGATCGACGACGAGGCAGCCGAAGGCCCGCCACTCGCGATGCGCCGCGAGATCGAGGGCGTAGTGTGCGCACCATGCGGCCCATGCCTCGTCAAAGATACGAGGCAGATCCTCCACGCCGTCGCCGGCGCGGGCCGGTCGATCGGTGGCGAGCACGAGGTGGTCGCTTACGAGCACTCTCAGCCCCGCCCTTCGTGCCGAGGCTGCGAGGGCATCGACCGAGGGTGCATCGATACTATCGGCGGCAACGCCCCGACCGCCGGTCAGGCTGGCCGCAACGATCAACACGACGATGAGCGACCAGAAACGCATGGGCGTCGAGTGTAGGCGGCTTGTCGAACGGATTTCCAATCGAGGGGAGATCCTTGGAGGTGAGGGTGGCGTGGGTAGCGGCATGCACACGGTGTCCCCGGACTTCCGTCCGGGGCTTTTTGTCGCGGGCGGTGCGACCGTTTGAGGAAGCGTGTTGCTGGAATAAAAGCCCCCGGCGGAAGCTGGGGGACAAGACCCGCCAGTCCCCGCAGCTTGCCGTGGTCGCCCAGTCGATGCCGGCGAGGCAAGGCGTGCCGCGAGCCGCCTGTCGATTCCACCTGATTCGGTGGGAAAACCGATGTTTCGTGGCGGAACCCGCTCCCTGCATGCGGAATCATGAGAAGTCCTCTCGGGGCTTCGGGGAGTGGGCTGTTACAACCCTGGTGTCGCCAGGAGGGCGAACAACGTGCGGCAGGGACGCCGACATCGCTGGGGTTCTCTGTTCGTCCGGCTCGTGGCAGTGGGCATCCTCTGCGCGGCCGGCCGTGATGCTTCCGCGCAGGTACCGGCCGCCCCAGCGTCGGCCACGCAGGCAGTGAATGCCTGGGCCACCGGCGGTGTGTCGGGCACCGCGGCACCCGGAGGCCCGCATCCCTACTGGCAGGCGCCAGCGCTTCCATCGGCCGTGATCCAGGGCGGCGCGATTCCCACAGGCTGGGCACCGCAGGCCGTCCCCTATCAGGGCATCGGGCCGGATGGCCGCCCGCTGACGATGTATTACTCGCCCACGTACGTCTTCACGTATCAGATCGGGCCCCCTGTGATCGCCGCGGCGGCGGCGCCAGTGCCCAACACGTCGCAGGTGAATCGGCGTCAGGCGATGCCGATGGGTGCGCAGCCAGCATCGATGCAGGGCTGGAACTATCAGACGCAGGGCGCGCCGGCTGCGACCTACACGCTGCCGCCGGCCACGGTGGCCCGCTATCAGCCCGTGCCCTACCAATATCCTCCGGGATCGAAAGCCCTGAGTGGCACGCCGATCGTGCCGCCACAGTCAACGCTGCCAGCCACGTCGTTCGCCTCGGCTCCCCCGACCTACCAGCAGCCCTCTTCACCTGTGGTCGCGCAGGCGCCACCAAGCCAGTGGTCAGCCTCAACAGAAGACCCGCCTCCGGGCTTGGTGCCGCAGGCTGCGTCGGTATCGCCGCAGAATCCTGACGGCCAGGCGTTTGCCGCCGCGGCGCCGCCCATGGTGGCAGGCTCGGCGGCCGCCATCGCCGCGGCAACACAGCCGTCGGCCTCTGTCGCGGCACCCGCCTCGTCATTCCCCACGCCGATCTCGCCGTCGTCGACCCCCGCACAGCCGGTGAGCGCGTCGCCGATGCAGTCGTCGGCGAACCGCTCCGTTGGTCCGCATCTCTGGCGGGTGGTGGGTGTGCACGACGGCGACACGGTGACCTGCCTCGACGAGTCGAACCAGCAGCAGAAGGTGCGGCTGGCGGAGATCGACGCGCCGGAGATCGGTCAGGACTACGGCAAGGTCTCGCGCGAGGTGTTGGCGGAGATGGTGTTTGGCAAGACGGTCGAGGTAACGGAGGACGGCAAGGACCGCTACGGCCGCTGGATCGGCCACCTCTCCTCGAACGGTATCGACGTGAACCGGCAGATGGTCGCTACCGGGAACGCATGGCACTATGTGGACTATTCCCGCGACACATCGCTCGCGGCGTTACAATCGCAGGCCCAGTCGCAGCGGCTCGGCCTGTGGGCCCAGCCCAGCCCGGTCGCCCCCTGGGACTTCCGCAAGAGCGGCCAGCCGTAGCATGAGTGATCGTCTCGCGCACGTGATCCTCTGCGCGATTGGCAGTTCGGGAGACGTGCATCCGTTCGTCGGCCTGGGGCGGGCACT
>JBIIOL010000123.1:0-8281 GCA_044336965.1 Pirellulales bacterium
GCTTCTACGGCGGCCTCTCCACTTGCATCTTCATGCTCGGCTGGGCGACCGGAGGCCTGATCTTCGGCGTGGTCGGCGACCGGCTTGGCCGTGCCAAAACGATGATGATCACCATCGTCATCTACTCGCTCTGCACCGGTCTTTCAGCGCTCTCGCGTGGATTCTGGGACTTCGCCTTCTATCGGTTCATCACCGGACTCGGCGTCGGAGGGGAGTTTGCAGTGGGCGTGGCGCTTGTCGCCGAAGTCATGCCGGAGCGCGCGCGGGCCCACGCACTGGGCCTGCTCCAGGCGCTTTCCGCCGTCGGAAATTTCGCTGCGGGCGCGATCGGACTGCTGCTCGCCGAGATGCTCATCCATGCCGAGTCGACGAAGCTCGCCGGCTGGGAGCCGTGGCGGTGGAAGTTCGTGATCGGTGCGTTGCCGGCGGTGCTCGCGCTCGTGATTCGTTCGGGACTCAAGGAGCCCGAGAAATGGAAGGAGATGAAGGCGAAGGCGGCGGCGTCCGGCGAGAAGCTCGGCGGCTACGGTGGCCTGTTCGCCGACCCCAGGTGGCGAAAGAACGCCCTCTTGGGGATGCTGCTGGCCTGCTCGGGTGTGATCGGCCTGTGGGGCATCGGCGTTTTCTCGACCGACCTCGTCCGCAGCGTATTCGACGTGAAGTTCAAGGCTGAGGGGTTCACGGGTGCCGATCTCGAGGCGAGAAAGCAGCGTTGGCAGGCGATCGCGATGATGATGACGCAGGTCGGGGCGTTTGTGAGCATGCTGCTGGCGGCCCGGATCTGCCAGCGTTTCGGCCGCAAGACCTTCTTCGCGCTTGCGCTCGTCGCGGCAATGGTGTCGACGGCGTTCGTGTTCCGCTACCTCGATGATCCGAGCGACATCTGGTGGATGCTGCCGATCATGGGGTTCTGCCAGCTCTCGCTTTTCGCGGGCTATGCGATCTATTTCCCGGAGCTCTTCCCCACACGGCTGCGGAGCACGGGCACGAGCTTCTGCTACAACGTCGGCCGGTTCGTCGCTGCCAGCGGGCCATTTCTGCTCGGCTATCTGACGAGCACGGTGTTCGCGGGGATCTCGAGCCCTGCCTGGATGTCCCAGCCAATGAGGCCGGCTGGCATCGCGATGTGCGCCTCCTTCCTCCTGGGGCTGGCCGTGCTGCCTTTCCTGCCGGAAACGAAGGGCCGTCCGCTGCCGGAGTGATGCCGGCCGAGGGCGAGCCAGGGGCGTGTTGCCGCCGCACCGTCGTGGTACATTGGCCTCCGGTGTTGCATCACAGTCACACGGAGAGCAGAGTCCATGCGCTGGGAAGGCCGTCGGCAGAGTGAAAACGTCGAGGATCGTCGTGGGATTGGCGGTCCGGTACTCGTGGGTGGCGGGTTGATCACGCTGCTGCTCATGGTGGCGATGATGTTCCTGGGCTTCGATCCGCAGATGGTCGCGCAGATCGCGCCGGAAATTGCGGGTCCCCAGCAGCAGGCACCGGCCAAGCCGATCAACGACGAGATGACCAAGATGGTGAAGGTCGTGCTCGCCGACAACGAGGATGTCTGGGGCCGGCTCTTCCCGAAGCACTTCCGCGGCCGCTATGTGCCGCCCAGACTCGTGCTCTTCACCGGCCAGGTGCAGAGCGCCTGCGGCATGGCCAGCGCCGCAGCCGGACCGTTCTACTGCCCGCTCGACAAGAAGGTTTACATCGACCTCGCGTTCTACGACGAGTTGAAGAGACGATTCGGAGCCCCTGGCGACTTCGCGCAGGCTTACGTGATCGCCCACGAGATCGGCCATCATGTGCAAAACCAGCTCGGCATCAGCGATGAAGTGCAGTCGATGCGTCGTCGGCTTTCGGAACGCGAGTACAACAAGCTCTCGGTTCGCATGGAGCTGCAGGCCGACTTTCTGGCGGGCGTCTGGGCGCACCATGTGGCGCGGTATGCCGGCATCCTCGACGAGGAGGACATCCGCGAGGCGGTCAACGCCGCTGCGGCGATCGGCGACGACCGCATTCAGAAGCAGTCGCAGGGCTACGTCGTGCCCGACGCCTTCACGCACGGCACGAGCGAGCAGCGTGTGCGGTGGTTTCTCTACGGCCTGAAGACCGGGAACCCGGAGCTCATGAAACGGGCCTTCGAGGTCGACGAGCCGTGAAGCATCGCATCCTCCTCACCGGATCGACGGGCTACGTGGGGGGCGTGCTGCTGAAGGAACTCGAGTCGCGCGGCCACGCCGTGCGGTGCCTGGCTCGACGGCCCGGCAAACTCGCCGGTCTCACTGGACCGGGCACCGAGGTCGTGGCCGGCGACGCAGCCGATCCGGAGGTGCTCGCGCGGGCCTGTGATGGCGTCGACGTGGCCTACTGGATGGTCCACTCGATGGAGAGCGGGGTCGATTTCGAGCGATCCGACCGGCTTGCTGCCGAGCGGTTTGCCGCCGCCGCCAGCGCCGCCGGTGTGCGGCGGATCATCTATCTGGGCGGACTCGGCGCCGAGGATGATCGGCTCTCGGCCCACCTCCGCAGCCGCCACGAAGTGGGAGCAATCCTGCGGGCCAGCGGGCTCGACGTGGTCGAATTCCGGGCCTCGATCGTGATCGGGGCCGGGAGCTTCTCCTTCGATCTGGTGCGGACCCTCGTGGAACGGCTGCCGGTGATGATCTGCCCTGCCTGGCTTGCCACCCCCACACAGCCGATCGCGATCGCCGACGTGGTGGCGTACCTCGCGGCGGCTGTCGACCTGCCCCCAGCCGGTCCGCGGATTTTCGAGATCGGGGGGCCGGACAGGGTGTCGTATGGCGCTATCATGCAGGAATATGCCCGGCAGCGCTGCCTCTGGCGGCTGATGATCCCGGTGCCGGTGCTGACGCCACGGTTGTCGAGCCTGTGGCTGAAGCTCGTGACTCCGAAGTATTCGAAGGTGGGCCGAAAGTTGATCGACGGGCTGAGAAATCCGACGGTGGTCACGAGCGATGCGGCGATCCGCGAATTCGCAATCCGTCCTCGATCGCTGGGGGCTGCCGTCCGCGAAGCCATGCTTCAGGAAGACACCGCGTTTGCCGGGAAGCGCTGGGCCGACATCGCCGATCTGGAGGATCTGCCACACCGCTACGGCGGCAAGGCCGAGGGCACGCGTCTGGTCGACCATCGGCACGCGGTTGTCGCCGTCTCGCCCGACCGAGCCTTCGCGGCGATCGAGCGGATCGGCGGCGTGAACGGCTGGTATGCCGTTGACTGGCTCTGGCAGCTTCGTGGCTGGATGGACCGGATGATCGGCGGGCCTGGCATGTCACGTGGTCGGCGTGATCCGGAGCGGCTCGAGCCGGGCGAGAAGCTCGACTGCTGGCACGTGGAGATCTGCGATCGTCCTCGGCGGCTGCGGCTGGCGGCCGAGATGAAGATGCCCGGACGGGGCTGGCTCGAATTCGAGGTGGTGCCCCGCGATGGCGACGTCACGATCCACCAGACGGCCGTCTTCGATCCGCGGGGCGTCGGTGGTCTGGCCTACTGGTACGCCATCTGGCCGCTGCACGAACTGGTGTTTCGCCGCATGCTCGCCGGCATCGTCCGGTCCGCGGTGCGTGGCCATCCTCACAACACTTCCGCAGGCCGTTGAACGCAGGCTCGGCACGCGTCATCGCACTCGAGCTGGATCGTGGTGTGGGCGATCCGAAAGCGGTCGCGCAGCAGGTCGTGCGCCGTCGACAACGTCGGACTGTGCGAGTCTGCATCGGGCACCACGAGATGCGCCGTGAGCGACACTTCCGACGTGCTCGCGGCCCAGACGTGCAGGTCGTGCACTTCGACGACGCCGGGAATCGCGGCGAGCGCCTCCTTGATCGCGTCTGGGTCGATCCCGCGGGGCACCGCATCGAGCGAGAGATCGATGCTTTCCCGGAACAGATCCCAGGTGCCGACGACGATGACCAGCGCGATCGCAAGGCTCACCAGCGGGTCGATCCATGTCCGGCCCGTGAGCATGATCGCGATGCCTGCCAGCACCACGCCCGCCGATACGGCCGCATCAGCCGCCATGTGCAGAAACGCCCCGCGCAGGTTCGCATCCCGTTCGCGGCCCCGCATGAAGAGGAGCGCTGTCAGCGTGTTGATCATCACGCCCACCGCGGCCACCGCGATCATCACCGGCCCGGTGACCGGCTCCGGTGACCGCAACCGATGCCATGCCTCCCAGGCGATCGCCCCGCAGGCGGTCAGCAGGAACAAGGCGTTGGCCAGCGCGGCGTAGATCGTCGTGCGACGGAAGCCCCAGGTGTAGCGACGTGAGGGCGGTCGCCGTGCCAGCCGGCTGGCGCCCCAGGCGAGCAGCAGGCCGATGACATCGCCGGCATTGTGGCCGGCATCGGCCACAAGCGCCAGCGATCCGGCCCACAGGCCGCAGGCGGCCTCGATGATGACGAAGGCCGTGTTGAGACCGACGCCCGCCGCCATCGCCCGGTCGATCTGGTCGGGCGCCAGACCGTGGGAATGGCCGTGGGCGTGGCCATGCCCATGGGCATGATGGTCGTGCTCGTGAGCGTGGTCGTTCCAGGGCATGCTAGGATCATACCCATGACGGTGTTCTCGGCCGCAATCCTGCTGTTTTTCGTGATGGACCCAATTGGGAACATCCCGCTGTTTCTGGCCGCGCTACGGCCCGTCGATCCCGCCCGCCGGCTGTGGGTCGTGGGCCGCGAGCTGCTCATCGCCTACGGCCTCCTGGTGGGCTTTCTCTATGCCGGCCGGCCGCTGCTCTCGGTGCTCGGCATCTCGGGGCCCGCGCTCACGATGGCCGGGGGCATCGTGCTCTTTTTGATCGCGATCAGAATGGTTTTTCCAGTGGAGCACGGCAGCCTCGAGGAGCCGGTCGATGGCGAGCCCTTCGTCGTGCCGCTGGCAATCCCGTACATTGCGGGGCCGTCGGCCCTGGCCTCGGTGCTGCTGATGACCAGCCGGGATCCTGGGCGGCATCTGGAATGGCTGACGGCGGTGTCGCTGGCATGGCTCGCCTCCGCCGTGATCCTGCTGCTGGGCGCGAAGCTAAGCCGCTTTCTCGGGGAGAAGGGGATCGTGGCGATCGAACGGCTGATGGGCATGGTGTTGGTGGCGTCGGCCGTGCAGATGTTTCTCGACGGTGCCGCCGACGTGATGCGCCGGTGACGGGTGCGGAATGACTTGAACACACTGACTTGAACACAAAACTACCTGCACGAGGAGAACGACGATGAATCGGTTCAAGATGGCACCGCTCCGGGTGGCAGCGATCGGCCGCACGGGCCGCGGTGACTGGGGCCACGCGATCGACGAACTGTGGCGCGACGTCGAGGGAGCGGAACTCGTGGCCGTGACGGACGAATCGGAGCAGGGCCTTGCCAAGGCGGTCGAGCGGCACGCGCTCGACACATCGCGGCCGGGGGCTGCTCTCCGTGACTGGAAGGCGATGCTCGCCGAGGCAAAGCCCGACATCGTCGCGATCTGCATGCGGCACATCGACTGCCATGCGGAGATGGCGATCGCGGCCGCGGAAGCCGGCGTGAAGGGAATCTTCATGGAGAAACCGTTCGTTCGCACGCTCGCCGAGGCCGATGCCGTGATCGCTGCCTGCAAGAAGTCGAACAGCAAGCTGACGCTGGCCTACGTCAACCGCCATTCGCCCGCCTACGCGGCTGCCCGCGACCTGATCGAAGACGGCCGGATCGGGAAGGTGCTCGAACTCCGCGGCCGTGGCAAGGAGGATACGCGGGGTGGAGGCGAGGATCTGGTGGTGCTCGGCTGCCACATCCTCGACATGATGGTCGACCTTGGCGGCGCGCCGCAGTGGTGCGAGGCGTACGTTTCCAAGGGCGACCGTCCGATCACCCGCGCCGACGCCACGGCCGGCCCCGAGGGCATCGGCCCCATTGCCGGCGATTCGATCAGTGCGATGTTCGGCCTTGCCGATGGCCCGATCGGCTTCTTCGCGAGCGTTCGCGACGCTGGTCTCAAGCAGCCGAATTTCGGGCTCACGGTCGTGGGTACGAAGGGTGCGATCCACATCCGGCCCGACCACGTGCCGCAGGCCTACCTTCGTGAGGCCCCACTGTGGCGGGTCGACAAGGATTTTCCCTGGAAGCCGATCGGCGCCGAGGGCGTCGAGTCACCCCCGGCGAACGTGAGCGATGTCGATCGTGCCGCCGAGAGGGTCGGCTGGGGCCGCCGCGCCGCGGCGGATCTGGTCGACGCGATCGCGGAGGACCGTGAGCCGGAGACCGGCATGTACGCCGGGCGGACGGTGCTGGAAATGACGACCGCTGTGTATGCGGCGGCGCTGGGGGGTGCTCGGGTGAACTGGCCGGTGGCTGCCGGCGGCAATCCGTTGGAGTGAGACGCCCGCAGACCGTCGGTCCCTTGCGTGCGCTGCGGGCTCCACGAGCATTCCCGCTGCCGTTGCCAACGTCATTCTAAAAAGGCCATGCCCGGGGGAGGTCCCGTGGCAGCATCCGTGCTGTGGGGCCCGCTCCGTGGTTGTCGAGTTTCCTGACCGGATGGTTCCGCCAGGTTAAAAATCGCTTCCTCTCACCCGGGCATGGCCGAAGATCATCAGGAGTTCATCCCCTTGGTCGGTTGGTCGTTCAGCTCGGTTCGTCAGCTGGTCAATTCGTCGACGCGGCGACGAAAATCCGGCATCTCGGCCGTCACGAAGGCAGTCCACGCCGCCGGTTGCCAGAGCTCCACGCACACGGCCGCACCCACCACCAGCAGTTCGGCTCCGGGCTCGACCGCCAGGAATTCGCGAAAGCCTTCCGGCACCACGAGTCGGCCGCGTTCCGCAAGCGTCACCGCCTTGTGCCTGGTCGAGAGCAGTCTTCCGAGTTCCTGAAGTTGCCCCACGCGTTGTGCGAGCAGTCCTGCCTGCAGCTTGCTGCGGACGACGTCGACCGCGGCATCGATCCGCGGCTTCCAGATGGCCGCCGGCCAGAGCGAGAGGCACCCTGCCCGCTCCTTGGCAAGCACCATCCGCGAGCCCGATGCGGTCAGTGGACCGATGAGTTCCGGGGGCAGCGAAAGGCGGTAGCGTTCGTCGAGAGTCCGGGAGAACTCGCCGATCAGCAGGTCCGCGGAAGTGTTCATGGGCGGCGGTCACGGTCTGCCAGGCTCCGTGGAAAAGCCCGGCTCTGGCCGATGCCTGCCGGGGCGAATCCTTTCGCTTTTGGGCGAGCATCCCACCAAATTCATGGCTCTGATGAGCCAGATGGGCTGCTGTCCCACGGAGACGGATTTTAGCCGCCGCCGCCGAAAGGTCAACCACCGGGGCTGGACCGTGCCTACTTGCAGGAACTGCAGCCGCCGCCGCCGCAACCATCCGGGCATTCGCCCTGTTCCTTCTTGTAGGCCTTCAGGGCCGCGGCTTCCTTCGAGAGTTTGAACTCGGGGCCGGCGGGGAAGTATTGGATGTCGTCCTGCAGGTAGTAAGCGCTGGGCAGCGTCTGCCCTCCCACGTCCACCTGGCAGCCCGTGAGCGACATGCCGGCGGCGGCGAGGAGCAGCAGACCGGCCCGAATGGCAGTCTCACGGCGACGCGAAGGCAAGGTTTTGGTGCTCATGAGTCTCTTCCCGGCGGAGGGGCTGAAAGGCGTTGTGGGGAACTGCGAGTCGGGCTGCACGGTCGACATGAGGACTATCGGCCGATTCAACCGGTAAACTTTCAACAACCGTCAGGACCCGGATATTCGTCATGCCCAGTTTGCCCGGAGCTCCGCCTGTCCCGCCCAGATTGACGCACGCCCCCGCCTCCCCGAGCCCCGTGGTTGCCGTGGTTCGTGCTACAACACGAGGCATGCGCCCGACCTTCCAGCATCCGCATCGGATCATGGCCCTCGTCATGGCCGTTCTCGCAGGGCTGTTCGCAGCGAGGTCGGGCGCGGTGGTGGCGATGCAGCCTGGTTTCGGAATGCCAGGAGTTCAGACGGTGCCGTCACCTGGCTACGATCTCGCGCTTGCCGCTTTGGCAGTAGGCGATTTCACGAGCGGTCTGGAAATCGCCATTCGTGATTATCGGGGCGGCATCCGCGCCGGCGCGCAGCGGTGGATTGATTCGATCGCCAGCGCCGCTGTGGTGGGTGAGTGCCACTACGAACTGGGCAGCCTGCGTGAATCGGTCGCGGCCTATGACGAAGCCCTGCTGCTTTCTGCAGCGCATGCGGAATGGCTGCTCGCCGTACAGTTTCCGCCACAGGGACTGCGACCGCTTGCGCAGCAGCGGGTTGCGACATGGGGCCGCAGCCAGCGCAACACGACTCCGTCGGTCATTCCG
>JBIIOL010000125.1:0-8236 GCA_044336965.1 Pirellulales bacterium
CCAGGAACGCCCAACCACCCGGTGTCCCCGGACTTCCGTCCGGGGCTTTTTATCCGGGGTTCTTTCACCATTCCATCCGAAAGGCCAACTGGCGAGACGCTACACGTCGAGGTGCTTCACGTCGAGGGCGTGACGCTCGATGAAGTCGCGGCGGGGTTCCACCTTCTCTCCCATCAGCACACGGAACAGGTCGTCGGCCGCGGCGGCATCGTTCATGGTCACCCGCAGAAGCGTGCGATTGGCCGGGTCGAGCGTCGTGTCCCGCAACTCCTCGGCATTCATTTCGCCAAGTCCCTTGAACCGGGTGATCGACAGACCCTTTTCCCCGGCTCGCCGGACGGCCGACAGCAGGCTCCGCAGGTCCTCGAGGCCGATCTCGCTGTCACCGCGACGGAGTTTGTATCGCGGATCCTCGGAGCCGGTGCGATCCTGGGGCAGCAGAGCCTCGGTGCCGAACTGCATCGACTCGAGTTCCTTGAGGCCCGCGTTGATGCTCCGCACCTCGTGCAGGTCGACCACGACGAGTTGGTCGTCGCCGGTGTCGGCCGCGGTGCCGGGCGTGGCGTCGGTGAGTTCCTCTTCCGGCCGACCCACGGCCAGTTCGCCACCGGCCGCCTTCTCCTTCGTCTTCACGAAGGCTTCCAGCTGGTCCCGGCTGGTGAACCAGTGCTCCTCGACGCCATAGTAGACGTGATACATCGGCAGTTTGCCGCTGGCCGCATCCCGGCGGGCGACGTGGTCCCGCAGGCTGATGCCGCGCTTCTCGAGCGCCACGAGCGCATCCTCGAGCCCCGAGAGGGTTCGGCAGAGCTTCTGCATCTCCTCGCCGGCGATTTCCCGGCCATCTCCCGGCATGAAGACCCCCTCGCCCAGACCCTGATCGAGCAACTGCGTCTTCATCTCTTCCTCGGTCTGCACGTAATACGTCTGTTTCTTCGTCCGCACGCGAAACAGCGGCGGCTGGGCGACGTAGACATGGCCGGCCGCCACGAGCTGATACATCTGGCGGTAGAAAAACGTCAGCAGGAGCGTGCGGATGTGGGAGCCGTCGACGTCGGCGTCGGTCATGATCACGACCTTGTCATACCGCCGCTTGCCCAGGTCGGCCTCGACGCCGATGCCGGCGCCGATCGCCGAGATCACGCTCCGCACCTCTTCGTTGGCGAGCACCTTGTCGTCGCGGCTCTTGTAGGCGTTGATGATCTTGCCACGCAGCGGCAGGATCGCCTGGTATTCCCGACGCCGGCCGCCCTCGGCCGAGCCGCCGGCCGAATCACCCTCCACCAGGTAGATCTCGCACTTTGCCACGTCGCGACTGGTGCAGTCACGAAGTTTGCCGGGCAGTCCGCCGCCCGAAAGCGCCCCCTTCCGCTCCCGCAGAAGGGCCTTCGCCTTGAGCGCGGCGGTCCGGGCCTCGGCCGCCAGCACCCCCTTCTGGACGATCGCCTTGGCACTCTTGGGATTTTCCTCGAGGTACTTGGAGAGGAAGTCGCCGACCGCCGAATTGATGATCCCTTCCACCTCGCCGTTGCCGAGTTTCGTCTTGGTCTGCCCCTCGAACTGCGGATGCGGCACCCGCACGCTGATCACCGTCGTGAGCCCCTCGCGGACGTCGTCGCCGGTGGGCACGAGATCCTTGTAGATGCCGCTCTTCTTGCCATAGGCGTTGAGCGTGCGGGTGAGCGCCGAGCGGAATCCCGAGACGTGCGTGCCGCCTTCGGTGGTCGTGATGTTGTTGACGTAGCTGTGGACGTTCTCCGTGTATTCGGTCGTGTATTGCAGTGCGATGTCCCACGAGACACCCTCGGCCTCGCCCCGGATCGAGATCACGTCGGAGTGGATGGCATCACTCGAACGGTTCAGCCACTCGATGAATTCGACCACGCCCCGCTCGTAGTAATACTCTTCCTTCTGGCCGCTGACCGCGTCGGTGAAGCTGATCCGCACGCCCGAATTCAGAAACGCCAGTTCCTGCAGGCGGCGAGCGAGCACGTCCCAGGAAAACTTGGTCTGCGGGAAAATCTGCGGATCGGGTTTGAAGGTCGTCTTCGTGCCGGTACGGGTGGTCGTGCCCATCTTCCGCACAGGACCCGTCGGCTCGCCACGCTGGTATTCCTGCTGCCAGACATGCCCTTCGCGGGAGACCTCGACCTCACACCATTCGGAAAGAAAGTTGACCACGGTGACGCCGACGCCGTGGAGGCCGCCGGAGGTCTGGTAGGCACCCTTCTCGAACTTGCCACCGAACTTGAGCACCGTCATCACGCCCTCGAGCGTGGAGACGTCGCGGTCCATCTCTTCGGAGAGCTGCGGATGCCGGTCAGTCGGGATGCCGCGGCCGTCGTCCTCGACGGTCACGCTCCCATCGACGTTGACCGTCACGCTCACGTGCTTGGCATGACCGGCCATGCACTCGTCGATCGAATTGTCGACCACCTCGTAGACGAGATGATGGAGACCGCGGGCGGTGTTGTCGCCGATGTACATGCCGAAGCGTTCGCGGACATGCTCACGGTCGGAGAGGTGTTTCAGGTCGGCGGACGTGTACTCTGCCTGCTGTGATTCGTCGGCCATCGCGAAAGTCTCCCAAAAAATGAAACCGGCAAGAAAACCAGCGAACGAAAACCTGCACACTCAAACGGACTTCGAACACACGCCTCAAAAACAAAACTACCCGCCGGCGGCATCCCGGCCGGCGTCGATCATCACCCGACAGCGGATGTCGGTGATACCCTCGGCAGGAACCAACTCCCCCAGCCGTGCCAGCACCTCACGCTTGTGAAACCCCATCTCCTGCACGAACGCCGAGTGGCTTACGAAGACGTCGAGCACCCCCCGTCGCACGAGCCCCGCCTGGGAACTGCCCCGCATGCTCGCCGGCGCCGCCTGCTGCCAGGCAGCCGCGAGAACGTCCGATCCGTGCTCGCGGTCATAGCCCGTGCGGGCCAGGAGCCGCGACATGACACTGCCGATCGTACGGGGACCAGCGGCAGAGGGTGGTTTCTGGTTGGGGAACATCGTGAACAGGGTCCCCGTAGGGACATTCATCTCGGGGGGCACATCCAACAGACAATCGTTCTCAGCAGGCTAGTCGGTCGCCAGCGGCATGATCACGTAGCCGTAGCCGTCATCGGTGCGGCAGACACAGGCACTCTGGGCATCGGTGAGTTCGAGTGTCACCGTGGTCGCACCGTCGAGCACCCGCAGGAATTCACTCATGAACCTTGGATCGAGCTTGATCTTCACAGTGGCACCGGCGTGCTCGATCGGCAGTTCGATCCGGCTTTCCCCGCTCTCCGCTGAACGGCCCGAGAGCACGAGTTGTCCGGACTCAAACGCGAAATCGACTCCCTTGGACTGCTCGCTGGTCACGATCGCCGCCTGGCGGACTGCCGCCAGGAGCGGACCGGCGACGATCTTCACCCGCGCGGCATCCGGCCGATCGGGAAACACGTCCCTCCAGCGTGGAAATCGTCCCTCTACGAGCCGCGCGGAGATGGTGGTCGGCCCGGTCTTCACGAGAATCTCGCTTCCACGCACCGCCATGTGCACCGGCACACTCGAATCCCCCAGACACCGCTCGATGAGTTGCATCGCCCGGGCAGGCACGATCGGCTGCGCGTCGGCCGGCTGACCGTCCTTGGCGATGGCGGGCCCCTCCATCTTGGCCAGCCGTCGGCCATCGGTGCCCACGGCGATGACGGTGCCCGTGGCGGCCTGGCCGGACTGAGAGGAGAACTCAAGCAGCACGCCGCCCAGGGCATAGCGGCTCGATTCGTTGTCGGTGGAAAAAACCGTGCGCCTGACCAACTCCCGCACCAGCGGCGGAGTCAGTTCGAAGCATGGATCCGACGGAAAGGTGGCGACCGAGGGAAATTCCAGAGGATCCTCAGCCGGCAGGCGGAACTCGCTTCGCGGTGCCTTGACGATGGCGGCCGTGCCATCGGAGTGGATGTCGAACACCGTTCCCGGCTGACTCTCCCGCACGATCGCCATCAGGCGACCACTGGGCAGGAGCACGGCGCCAGCAGCCCCCGACTCGACCGACTCAAGCTCGATGCGGATGCCCACCTCCAGGTCGGTCGCCGACAGCACGGCCGATGTGCCGTGCGCCTCGAGTTTGACATTGGACAGCACGGGCTTGGGGGAGCGGGCCGGCACCACAGCCGACGCACTCTGGAGGGCGGCGAGCAAGGGCTCGCGGTTGAGACGCACTTTCATCGAAAACCGGCAGTCCTTTCCACGGATCCACGGACGTGTGGCCCGTATTTGTCTCGGATTTTGAAGACCGTCAGTGTACCCGACGGAGGACTGGCTGGCAGGCCCCCGGGAGCCCGGTTTTTCGCCTGGTTCACCGCGGGCCTTCTCCTCTTTCTCATCTCTCTCTTTGTAGAAAAACAGCAGACAGAGAATAGGGGACAGGAGAAGGAGGAAAACATCCTCTGGCCGTCGGCGGTTGAGAGATGACCAACCAGCGCAGGTGCCTTATCAGCGGCTTTTCCCGAACAAAACGCCGGATAACAGCTGGGGCTCGCGGCGTGTCAGTCTGTGGAAAAGCTGCCAGTTGCCTGTTGGTTTCACGTTGTGCCATGGTGGCTCTCGTGCTCGTTTGTCGTCCTCCGCCTGCCAGCGGAGCGGTGGTACGGCGGCCGGTTCGCGGTGCCTTGCTTGTGGTTGGTGTGTGTCTCAAAATGTCGCTTGTTCAGCGTCGCCGTTCCGCCGTTCGAACTGACACGCTTCCGACAGTCAGCACGGTTGCCGCTCGGTCCCGAGTTGGGCCGCTGATTTGGTGGAGAACCCTTTTGGCGTGAGCCTGATCGCGGTAGCTTGACGGGTGTCGTGAGGGCCGCCCGTAGCGGTTCCGTGGTGTTGTGTGTCGGCATGGAGGCCGCGTTCCCCATCGGGGCGTTGCCATTGTCTGCCATCACTGCCACCGCTTTGCCCCCGACCCAGGCCCGCCCGCCTGTGTCGCATCGGCTCGTGCACCATGCGCTCGAGGCCGTGACTACGGGGATGTCTGGTGATCGCGTGTCTGGATGCGGTGGCTACAACCCAGTGGTGATCGTGGGACCGACGGGATCGGGAAAATCCCGGCTGCTGTCGGAATGGTTCGTGCAACACAGCCATGCCGTCCCGCGGGGCACTCACCCCGCGGCGGTCATGTGGGACGGACGATCACTCGTCCGCGACCTCACCGCGGCGCTGTCGCGGGACACGATCGATCGCATGCACGACCGGTTCGTCTCGTCACAGTTGATCGTCATCGACTCGGTGGAGCAGATCACCGCCTGGGACGCCCAGCGAGCGCTGGCGCATCTCTTCGATGCAGCCACAGCCGCCGGGACCGTCTTCGTTATGACGCTGCGGATTCACCCAATCGCCTGCCCTGGTTTGGAACCCTCTCTCGCCTCGCGGCTGTCGGGTGGGTTGGTGGTGTCGATGCCCCCCGTCGGCACCACACAGTATCACCGGGAGACCGCGGGGGACGGGCAACGCCACGATCCCTCTCTTCGTCGCGTGATCGCGGCCACGGCGAGGCGGAACGGTCTGACGGCGGACGATCTGGTCGGCCCCTCCCGATGCCGTCAGGTGTCGCTGGCCCGCGGCATGGCGATGTATCTCGCCCGTCGGCTCACGCAGAAGAGTCTCCAGGCAATTGGGACCGCGTTCGGCGGGCGTGACCATACGACGGTGTTGCACGGCATTCGCGTCACCGAAGCGCGGCGGGCAAGCGATTCCGGCATCGCCGCCGAGATCGACCAGATCGTGGCGGCCCTGGTTGGACGGTAAGGCATATCCCCCGGCTCACGCCGGGGGCTCGTATGACGCAGAAAAGCCCGGAGCGTGAGCGATGGGATAGGCATTCCAGCCCGACGCGAACATGCTGAAAACACGTCCCTCGCGGCGTGCTAGGCTGCCCTGATGCCTGCGCCCGCTCCCATCGATCTCGATCACGCTGCCGCCACGCCACTGGCCACCGAGGTGGCGGCGGCGATCGCCGAGGCTCAAGGGCTGGCCCACGCCAACCCCTCGAGCCAGCATGCGCTGGGACGGGCTGCGCGGCGGGTGCTCGAGGATGCCCGCGAGCGGATCGTCGCGGCGCTTGGTGGCTCAGACACAGGGCGTCACCGCGACCGCCTGGTGTTCACCTCAGGAGCCAGTGAGGCCAATCACCTGGCGATTGTCGGCATGGCGACGGCATCGATCCACGTTGGCGACGTGTTGTTTTCGCGACGTGATCATCCGAGCAGTGTGAATGCCGCCCTGGTCGCGGGCCGTCACGGCTGGCGGCTCCGCGAACTGTCCCTCGATGCCACCGGCACTGCCCGAGCGGCACTGGCGGTCGCAATGACGGATGCCATTGGGCCACAGATTGCATCGCTCACGCTCGTCTGTGGCCAGACGGGATCGATCGAAGACCTGACGGCGATTGCGGCAGGACCTTCCGCCGCGGGCCAGCATCCCCGGCTGGTGCATATCGATGCCACCCAATTTGCTGGACTGCTGGCGGTTGACTTTCACACGTTGCCAGCCGCCACGCTCAGCCTCGCACCGCACAAGTTGGGCGGGCCCCGTGGCATCGGCGGTCTCCTGATCCGTGGCGGCGTGGCGATTGAGCCAGTGCAGGCGGGCTCGCAGGAATCCGGCCTGCGGGGTGGCACCGAAGCGGTGCCACTGGCGGCCGGATTCGCCCGGGCGATTGAATTGGCGGTCGCGGACCGCGAACAGGCGGCGCAGCGAGTGGCGAGCCTCCGCGACAAGTTGGAATCCGGGCTGGTCGCCGCCGCTCGCCAGGCAGGCATCCCGGCGATCGTGATCACCGCCGATGCCCGGCGGTGTCCGCATATTGCCACGATTGCCTTCCCCGGCCTCGACCGTCAGGCACTGGCGATGGCCGCCGACTTGGCGGGCGTCTGCCTGGCGACGGGCACGGCCTGCGCGAGTGGGTCGAGCGAACCGTCCCCGGCGCTCGTCGCGATGGGGCTTGGGCCGGATGTGGTCCGCAGTGCGGTGCGGCTGAGCGTGGGCCGGTCGACAACGGCCGCCGACATCGATCAGGCTGTGGCACGGCTCGCGCCGCTGTTGCACAACCGAAATTCAGACCCACACCGTTAGCGCCGCTTCGGCTGCAACGCGTAGAGCGAGATATTCTTCATGTTGCGTTGGACCTTCATCCGCAACGGAGTCGATTCGAGCTTTTTGTAGGCCAGCGGCACTTCCACGCCGGACTGAGCGTCGGGCTGCAGGGTCACCCGATAGACGCCCGCAGGCAGCCCGCCGATTGAAAAGTCGCCCTTGTCCGACGTGGTGACCCGACTCGGAGTGAAATTCTGATGGGAGGCGTGGAACTGGAGCTCGACGCCGGCCAAGGGCTTTTGCTCGAGCAGCATGGTGCCGGCCACCGAATAGCGGGACGACCCGAACAACAGGACGGCTGCGGCCACCAACAGCACGCTGCCGCCGCACAACAGCCCGATGAGGAGTGGCCGGCGAGCCTTTTTGGACGGGCTTTTGGACGGGTTAGGGGACGCTCGCTCGACGCGTTGCCGCGACGGCGCTTCGGCTGGTGTGGAATCGAGCGACTGGCTGATCTTCGCCAGGACTACCGAATCGAGTTCCTGGCCGCGGTCACGGAGGCGGTTGAGGTCCTTGATATTTGACATCGCCCGCTGCGCGGCGAGCGCCGAGCCGCTGTCGGAGACCGTGGCTTTCCCGCCACGCTCCTTCATCGTTGGCTTCCATTCCCGTTCTTTGCGACGGAGCTTCGACGAGCCGCTGGATGAACTCATCTGCAATGCCTCCTGTGGTCAGGGGTGGGCGAATGGGCGGTCCGGGAGTCTGGGGGATCGTACCCCACAGAACCCCCGGAAAGGTGTGAGTTTTTGATGAGAGTCCCCAATGTGAGGGGCCTACTGGCGTTCTGACCGGGGTGGCCTATGTTTCCAGTGGCTGGTCGTGCTGTGGCTGTCGTTGTGTTTCGAGGGAGAGGCGACGGCATGAGCATCGTTCTCCCGGGATGGAATGCATGTCCCACCCCCAATCCATCCCCCAACACGTGGCGATCATCGGCGCCGGTCCGGCCGGACTGACGGCGGCCTACCTGCTGACGCAGGCGGGCGTGGCGGTCACGGTCCTCGAGCGGGATCCCCGGTATGTCGGCGGCATCTCCCGGACGGTCGAATACCAGGGTTTTCGATTTGACATCGGCGGGCACCGGTTCTTCTCGAAATCCCAG
>JBIIOL010000126.1:0-8138 GCA_044336965.1 Pirellulales bacterium
GTGGGATTGTCACGGCGACGTGAAGAAGACCTGCCTCGACCAGATGCGGCCGTTCGATTACGCCATCGCCGGGCTCGTCACCGACCTTGAACGCCGCGGCCTCCTCGATTCGACCCTCGTCTGGGTGACGAGCGAATTCGGCCGTACGCCGAAGGTGAACAAGGAGAGCGGCCGCGACCACTGGGCCCGCAACTACTCGATGATGCTCGCCGGCGGCGGGTTCAAGCCGGGGCTCATCCACGGCGTGAGCGACTCGACGGGCGGTGAGCCCGACCGCGACGCCGTGACGCTCGAGAACCTCATGTCCACGATCTACTACCAGATGGGGATCGATTCGAACAAGGAACTCGTCGCGTTCGGCACGCGGCCGATCGAGATTGTCAAAGACGGCGAAGTCGTCAAGCAACTCATCGGCTGAGAGCCGGGCGATTTTCCTTCCTTTCATCGACAACCGAAAGGCACCACCGCATGCGCACCTTCATCCGGTCCATTCTGGCGGCAGCGGCTCTCATAGCCTGCCTTGGGCGCGACGCCGCGGCCGACCCATGGATCGCCGGCGTGACGCCGCGGCTCGTGGGCCGGGGCACGACGTGCGAAATGGAGATCGCCCCGTGGCGACACGAGGCGTCGCAGGTCGTGTTCTATCCTCCAGCGACGTATGCCCCGTGGACGGCGCCCGACACAAGCCCCGGGGCTGATCCCGGCATACGCTGCGTGGGCACGACGTTCGACTCGGCGAAGCAGCGGCTGGTCTGTCGGCTCGAGGTCGCGGCCGACTGCCGGCCGGGCGAGCATCCCTTCCGCGTCCTCACCGCGGTGGGACTCTCGTCGATGGGCACGGTCTATGTGAGTCCCTTTCCGGTGATCGACGAGGGGGAGGCCAAGGCCAACACGAACGACACGGCGGAAACGGCTCTTCAGGTCAAACCTGACGTCACCGTCCGCGGCACGCTCTCCAACAGTGCCGCCGACGACATCGACTGCTTCCGGGTGGCGGGCAAGGCCGGTGAGCGGCTCTCCGTCGAGGTCGACATGGTCAAGATGGGCGACGATCTCCAGTGGAATCCCGTGCCCGAGGGATACGACTCCGTCGTCACGATCCTCGATCCGCGCGGGAAGAAAATCGCCGCCAACGACGACTCGCCGCTCAACCGCCAGGATCCGCTCGTGTCGGTGAAGCTGCCCGTCGACGGCGACTACACGGTCGTCCTGCGGCGATCGATGTTCGTGCCGCAGGAGCGGCCCTATGCGATCCACATCGGCCGATTCTTCCAGCCGCTGGCCGCGTTTCCACCGGGAGGACCGGCAGGAGCGCCGCTCGATGTGCAGTTGCTCGGCGACCCGCTCGGTACAGCGTCGCATTCGGTCGCGGTGCCGCAGGCCCCTGGTACGTTTCCGCTCTTCGGCGACGGGCCGGCGCCGCTCTCCATGCGGTCGAGCCCGTTTCCCAACGTGCTCGAGGAGCCTGGTGCGTCCGAAACGAAAGCGTCAACGACTCCCGTCGCCGTCAACGGCATTCTCGCCAAGGCGGACGAGACCGACCGGTTCCGCATCTCGGTGAAGAAGGACGTGCCGCTCCAGGTCCGCGTGTGGGCGAGTGCGATCGGGTCGCCCGTCGATCCCGTGCTGCGGCTGCTGCCCGTCGACTCATCGGGCGCGGCCGGCGCGGTCGAACTCACGGCCGACGACGCCACCCTCTTGGACCGCGATATCTTCGGAGCCCAAGGCGACTTTCCGGACATATTCGACCCGTCGGTCGTATGGAAGCCGAAGCAGGACGGCGACTACTTCCTCGAAATCACCGACTCGCGTGGGGCCGGTGGCCCGACCAACGTCTATCGCGTCGAGATCGCCCCACCCGTGAACACGCTCCACCTGGGGCTTTCCCACGAGGGCTACAAGCCCGAGCGGCCGCGGAAGACGTCGCTCTCGGTGCCGCAGGGTGGGCTCTGGACGGTCAGGGTCTCGCTCTATCCCGGTCAGGGAAGCACTATCACGGGCCCGCTCGATCTCGCGGTCGAGGGGCTGCCGCCAGGCGTGAAGATGCAGTCGCCGCGGCTGCCGTCCCTGCAGACGGTCTGGCCGATGACGCTCGTCGCCGATGCCAATGCCCCACTCGCGGCATCGCTGATGCGGATCACGGCCAAGCCGGTCGAGGGCGGCACGCCCTTCATGACGGTGAACCAGCAGAACCTGCAGCGGGTTTCGTATTCTCATTTTCCCTGGCGAAATATCCGTGTCGACCGGTTCGCTGCCGCGGTGAGCGAGCCGGCCGGATTTGCCGTGGAAGTTGAGACCCCGAAACAGCCGCTCATGCGGGGTTCGGAGCTGACGATCCCCGTGCGGATCGTGCGGCAGCCCGGGTGTGACGAACCACTCGAGATGCAGTGCGAGTTCGCTCCGTCGGGTGTCGGCACGTCGCCGGCAGAGTTGATTCCTTCTGGAGAGTCCAAGGCCACGCTCACCCTCGCGGCCGAGGCGGGCGCCAAACTCGGCACCTCGCCGCTCTACGTGATGGTGACGACAACGCAGCCTCGGGGCGGTCGCGCCGACGGCTCCGTGAGGGGCGATGACACGAGCGGCGCCGAACGTGTTAGGGTCTCGTCTCAGGTCGTCACGGTTGAGGTCGCCGACCCATTCGTATCGCTCGCTGCCGAACCGCAGAGCATCCGCCGGGGCGAAAGGGTTGCATACCGCTGGGCCATCAAGCAGATTCGGCCCTTCGAGGGACGAGCGACGGTCCGCATGCTTGGCCTGCCGGTCGGCATGACCGCGGTCGGCCCCGAGCCGACGATCGACAAGAACTCCACAGAGGTGGCCGTGGAACTCGAGGCCCGCGACGAGGCCCTGTTAGGCCTGGTGAACGATCTCAAGTGTGATGTGCGGTTTTCCGTCAATGGCGATGAGACAAGCCTGCGAACGGGCTCGGGCAAACTGCGGATCGACCCGAGGCTGGAAAAATGACTACGAGGATTCCCATGAAACGATTGCTGCTTTTGATAGTGCTGGGGCTCGTTGTCGCCGGTCCCGTCCGGGCTGAGGAACAGGCCGCCGTGCCGAGCTTCCGCCGCGACGTGATGCCGATCTTTTTCCGCGCCGGCTGCAACGCTGGCACCTGCCATGGTTCTGCTCGCGGCAAGGACGGGTTCATGCTCTCACTCTTCGGCTACGATCCAACCGGCGACTATTTCCGTACGGTCCAGGAGATTCCTGGCCGTCGCGTGAATACGGCCGTGCCGTCCGACAGCCTGCTCGTGCTCAAGGCCACTGGCGGCGTGCCCCACACCGGCGGCAAACTTTTCGAACGGGACAGCGAACTCGCCAAGACGCTCCTCGCCTGGATCGAGGCGGGCGCTCCCGACGATGTCGGGAGCATTCCCGAGGTGACGGGCATCTCGCTCCCCAAAAAAAGCGTCGTCTTCAAAAAAATCGGTGGTGAGGGCACGGCAAAGGTCACCGCTACCTACTCCGACGGCACCACCCGCGATGTGACGCCGCTGGCCCTCTTCGGCAGCAACAACGCCATCGTCGCCGACATCGACAAGAACGGCCGCGTGACCGCCAAGGGGCCGGGCGACACGACCGTCTTCGCCCGCTTCAACCGATTCACGGTCGGCGCTGAGGTGATCGTCCTGCCCTCGGCGGAGGGTTTCGTGTGGCCGACGCCACCGCAGAACAACTTCATCGACAAGCTCGTCTTCGAGCGGCTTGAAAAACTGCGGATCGTGCCTTCGGAAGTGTGCGACGACGAGACGTTTCTCCGCCGCATCACGCTCGACCTCGCCGCCCGTCCGCCCACGGTCGAGGAGTACGAGGCCTTTATGTCCGACACCGCGGCAGACAAGCGGGCTCGGAAGATCGACGATCTCCTGGCGAGCGATGACTTCACCGACTACATGACCGGAATCTGGGCGGAACTGTTCCGCGTGAAGAGCATCGACTACACCGGCCGGGGCGATACACACAAGCCGGCCAACGCATTCGTGGCGTGGCTGCACGAACAGGTGGCGGCCGACCGACCGTTCGACGAGATCATCGCCGACATGGCGACCGCGACCGGCAGCACGAATATCGACGGCGAGACGGGCCTCTACACGATGCTCATCAAGGACTACACACTCAATCCAAAGGTCATGGCGGCCGACTTCTCGCAGCTGTTTCTTGGCGTGCGGATGCAGTGCGCAGAATGCCACAACCATCCGTTCGACCGCTGGACGATGGACGACTATTACGGCTTCGTCAGCTTCTTCACCTGCGTGAAGCGGAAGGCCGGCAGTGACGGTCGCGATCGGCGGGTGATCTT
Source organism: Pirellulales bacterium (assembly GCA_044336965.1). GTDB lineage: Bacteria > Planctomycetota > Planctomycetia > Pirellulales > UBA1268 > CAMCQY01. Next base: position 4,304 of record JBIIOL010000126.1, read on the forward strand.
CGATCCGACAGCTGCACCGGCCAAACACATGGTGGACGGCAGGCCCATGCCGGCGAAGGTGCTCGGCGCAGTCGAGCCGGCAGGAAGCGAGGGCGACCCACGGCGGGCACTGGCCGCGTGGATCAGGGATCCCGCCAACGACCTCGTCAATCGCAACATCGCCAACCGGCTCTGGGCCCACCTCTTCGGTATGGGCATCGTCGATCCGGTCGACGACTTCCGGGCCACGAACCCGCCGTCCAACGAGCCTCTGCTCGCCGGCCTTGCCGCCCGCTTCGTCGAGACCGGCCGGAAGATGCGGCCACTGATGCGCGACATCTGCAATTCCCGCGTCTACCAGCTCTCCGCCAAGCCGACGCCGTCTGGCGCCAGCGATACGCGGCAGTTCTCGCACGCCCGGCTTCGGCGGCTTCGCGCCGACGTGCTGCTCGACTCCGTCGTTGCCGTGACCGGCACACCGCGTTCCCTGCCTCGCTGGGCAAGCGGCACCAAGGCCGTCGCCTACTTCAACCGAGTGCCGGATTCCACGACGGGAGACCGTGTGCTCGACACGTTTGGGCAGTCGGCCCGCGGTTCGGTCTGCGCCTGCGACACGAAGACCGACCCCTCGCTCTCTCAGGTGATGCACTTCCTGGTCGGCGATACCGCCGGCCCTCGGGTGCACACCGCCGCCACCAGCGGCGTGCTCAAGAAGATCCTCGACGACCATTCGACCCCCGAACACGTCATCGAGGCGATCTTCATCCGTGTGCTCTCACGCCGCCCGACGTCGGAAGAGATGGCGGCCATGCTCAAGATCGTGGCGGAGGGCAAGCCGCCGGCCGTGTATGAGGACATTTTCGCCGGCCTGCTCAACTCGAGCGAGTTCCTCTTCAACCACTGAGCTTTCAGGCCGGCTTTCTCGCAAGAACCGTGATGAAGTGGGAGTGCGACACATCCCACTGGCCAAGCCACGCGGGGAGCGGGTGGTATCCCGCTCCCCTCAGCGCCACAATCTCGAATCCGTGTGCCTCGAAAAACTCCCGCAGGCCTCGGGCCGAAAAAAGCACCTTGTGCGTCCACGTCTTTACGTGATCCGACTCGCCACGATGCACGGCGAGGGGATTGCCGATCCCAAGCCTGACCCCCGAAAGATTCGTCGACGAGAACATCTGCCAGCCACAGAATGCGGCAAAGACGTTGTGCCAACTGCTCGTATTCTCCGTGCTCACGATCGCCAGTCCACCCGGCTTCAGCAACCGCCGGATTTCGGTGGCGAACAGGTCGATGTCCGGCACGTGCTCGATAACCTGATTCGCATGAATCACATCAAACGTATCGGCAGGCAACGGCAGTACGCAGGCTAAATCGGCGACGACGACGTCCACGCCACGATTCCGCGCGGCCACGGCACGCTCCTCGACGACCTCGACACCGTGAACGCCGTCCCGCGGGGTGACGGACGCGAGCTTCATCGTCCAGTCGCCATCGTCACATCCGAGATCGAGCAATCTGCCGCCATGACGCGGCAAGTCGGCAAGAATCTGTCTTCGGTTCAGCTCCATCGCCGAATCGAACAACCCAATGAACCACGATCTCAACACCAGTCCACCTCTCTCTTCTTGTACGGCCAGCGACGACCGCAACCGAGCCGCCCCGAAACGCCGCGATCTCCGCGGCGAAACCGGCCCGGCGAGCCTATCCGCATCGTACCCGACTCCGATGGTACAGTTGGAGGCATGCCCTCCAAACTGGCACCATCGGTCTCGTGATACCTTCGACCGAGTCATCGATGCAACCGTATCGGCAAGCGCTCGTCAGCATCATCGTGCCAACGCTGAACGCCCAACGCACGCTGCGAAACACGCTGGAGTCGATCGCCCGCCAGTCCTACCCTGCAGGTGACATCGAAATCCTCCTCATCGACGGCGGCTCGACCGATGACACGCTGCCGATCGCCCACCAGTACGGCTGCACCGTCCTGAAGAACGACAAAGTCCAGCAGGAATTCGCCAAGCACATCGGCCTCCTCCAGGCCCGTGGCGAGTACCTGATGTTTCTCGACTCCGACGAGGTCCTCGACAATCCGGACGACATCAGGATCAAGGTGGAATCGCTGCGCCGAAACGAGTCCCTGATCTTCATCGGCTCGAGCGGCTACCGGAAGCCTCCGGGAGCATCGCCGATCAACGACTACATCAACCTTTTCGCCGACCCCTTCGCGCGGTTCATGTACCGCATGCCGTACGACAGCCGGGCCTACGTGCCGTCGATGCGACGGCGGTATTCGGTTGTCCGCGAAGACGACGACGCGGTCGTGCTGGGCTTCGACGCCACTGACGAACTGCCGCTGATGGACCTCGCCGCGGGCGTGGTGATAGACTCGGCTCGGCTCGCACCGGCCCTCGGGGGCCCGGCCACGGAGGAGTCGGTGATTCCGCAGTTACTCTATCGGGCCGCGCGGCATGGCCGCACGATGGGGCTGGCGAAGCACTGCCCGATCACCCACGACTCCGCCGACACGCTGGCCCGCTACGTGCGGAAACTGATGTGGCGAGTGGTTGTCAACGTGCACTATCCCACGCTTCCGGGCACCGGCTACTCCAACCGCCTTTCGTTCCAGCATGCGGGCATGAGGCTCAAGCGACTTTTGTTCATTCCCTATGCCGCGACGATCGTCGGGCCAGCGATTGAATCGATCGTCGTGGCGATCCGCCGGTCATGCCCCATCGCCCTCATTCACGCGCCGCTGTCGTTCTTTCTCGCGATGTACATCCCTTTCCAGATGACGCTCAAGTGCCTCGGCATCCGGCCGAAGCTGACTTCGTATGGCGGCCGTCAGGAATTGCCGAATGTCTCGGGTGTGGAAACGCCGTAACCGCAAGAGAAATCCATGCAGAAGCCGACGATCACGATCCTCGTGCCGGTCTACAACGAAGGTCGAAACATCCCGGCGCTGGTGTCAGAGTTGCACGCGGTCACGGCCGGCATCGACCGCTACGATTTCAGCCTGCTGTTCGTCGACGACGGGAGCAGCGATGACTCCGTTGCCCAGATCGAGGAGATGGCCGCGAAGGACAGCCGCGTCCGCCTGCTCGAACTGTCACGGAACTTTGGCAAGGAGATCGCCCTGACCGCGGGGATCGATGCATTGGACTGCGATGCCGTGATCATCATGGACGCCGATCTCCAGCACCCCCCCTCCTACATTCCACAACTGATCGATCGCTGGGAGCGCGGCAACGAGGTCGTCGTCGCCCGGCGGACCCGCATCGACAAGCAACCCCTGGCACGCCGGCTCGGCTCGTACCTGTTTTACAAACTCCTCAATGCCATATCCGACTTCCCCATGGAGCCGGGGACGACCGATTTCCGCCTGCTCGATCGCGAGGTCATCGACGCCCTCAAGGGCTTCCGTGAAAAGAACCGGATGGTCCGGGGCCTCGTCGACTGGATGGGCTTCAGAAGGTCGTCAATCGACTTCGAGGCCCCGGAACGATCCGCCGGCGTGGCCGGCTACAGCTACGCGAAACTGGCGCAGCTGGCGCTCAACAGCTTCATGTCCTTCTCGCTCCTGCCACTGCGGCTGGCGGGCTATCTGGGGATGTTCAGCACCGTGGTGTTCGGTGCCCTCCTGCTGGTGATGGGCGTCGACAAGATGACGGGAGATGTCTTCAGGTTTTCCTCGATCTCCTTCGTCATCGTGGTCAATGTCCTTCTCAACGGGGTCGTTCTCCTGTCGATCGGACTGGTCGCCCTCTATATCGGCCACATCCACACGGAGGCGGTCGACAGGCCGCTCTATCTGCTCCGCCGGAAAAAAGGACCACGCACACACGCATGACTCCTGAGCCCG
>JBIIOL010000127.1:0-8104 GCA_044336965.1 Pirellulales bacterium
CGGGAATGTCGAAGCTGTCCTGCGTGACAACGAGCACGCGGCCGTCGATAGCGCGGGCGTCGACGAGCCAGCCATCAAGCGTGGTCTGTTCCAGGATGGTCGGGCTGGCCGCAGCGGAGACGTCGATGACGGTGACGTTCACATGCGGCTGCCAGGTGTGGTTCCACCACGACAAAGCGGAGTCGCCGCCGCTTGCGTCGTCAGCAGCGGTGCCGACCGGCGCCCAGGTGTTTTCCTGCGAGATCACCGTGAGCCGCGTGCCGTGCAGGAAGAGTGAACGTTCCCAGCCCGGAGTCGTGATGTGGCTCACGACGGCCAGATCGTCGGCCGGCCAGGCGTTGACGATGTCGACGCCGTCGCCGGCGAGCACGAAGAGATGTTCGCCGTCGGTCTTCACGAGGTCGCCCTCGTCGACACCGGCCACTTGGTTGTTGGTGCCGGAGAAATCGCCCGACTGCGCAGGGCTGCTGGCCGTCGACCCACTCACGACACTCGCGTCGCTCATGGCGACATTCCAATATCGCCACGGCCAGGCATCGTTTCCGAGTTGACCGCCCCATTGCGCCATTGCCGTGTCGATGTACCACGACTTGAGCTGGTCGAGGTCGTCGGTCTGCCGGAGCGGGTTGGTGCTCTCGTTGCCGATGAGCCGCTCACCCACGGCGAGCCTGACCCGGTCGTTGGCCCTTGTGCCGTAGAAGACGTCGATGCCCGCGCCGCCGTCGACCGTGTTTTGCCCGAGGCCGCCCCGGAGTGTGTCGGTGCCTGCGTCACCTTGGAGCGTGTCGTTGCCCAGGCCGCCGGCGAGCGAGTCGTTGCCTGCACCGCCGCGGAGCGTGTCGTTGCCCCGTCCGCCACTCAGCGTGTCGTTGCCCGGCCCGCCGAGTATCGTATCGCTGCCGTCACTGCCGGTGATCGTGTCATTGCCGGCGCCGCCGTTGAGCACGGTCTTGATCCGGGTGTTGCCGGGAATGCTGACGGTGATTGTGTCGTCGCCGGCGCCGCCGAAGATACGGATGGTGGTGACCCGCGATTCGCGAATCGTGCCGACGACGATGCCGTTGACGGTCGCCCGCAGCTGCGCGGTATTGGCGGGATTGCGATCGACGAGAATGGTGTCGTTGGGGTGGGCGGGATCGGAGTCGCCGGTGATGGTCCAGGTGCCATACCTCGGGCCGACGGCCAGCGCGAGCCGCGGCTCGAGCGACTCAAGCTGCGGCTGCAACTGCGAGGCCTGCTGCGCGACCGAGCGGCGGCGTGAATGGCGGGGCTGCTGACGCATGCGCGGTGTTCTCCAACGATGACGCCCGATGGCGGGTGGCAGGGGTGTTTTGCTGGGTGACGCTAGAGTCCCCCCCATCCGGGGTCAAAGTCAATGAATCTACGCCCGAAAGAATAGCTCGTTCAAACGCCCGGCAGCCCCCATGTTTCCGGGATATCCGGAGGGCCGGCGGAGCCGGGCAAACCGGGCAGACTGCGTGCGACACTGCTGCTTCGGCCACTCCGGCGGAAGCCGCAGCGGTTCGCCGACCGAAACATTCCGTATGAAGAGCACACTCCGTTTCTGCGTGATGCTGCTGGTGGTGGGCTGCGGGATGGCGTCTCTCCCTGCAGCGGCTGCCGAGTTGAAGATGTCCTGTCAGTCCTGTGGCCCGTGCGGCGGGGCGGGTGGCAGCGTCACGCCCTATGGCGACACCGGCTGCGGTCCACGGTATTGTGGCGCGAAGCATGACGAACTCTGTGGGCCCGATCCGTGTGACGCGTGCAACCGGTGGCGGGGCTGCAACGGTGCCCGTGAACGGCCCGAGATGCTGGCCCCGTGGCAACTGCCCCCCGGCCGCGGATTTCAGACGGCGGCGGAGATCGGCTATGCGGGGAACGGCGGCGGTGGTCCCTGTCTCGAATGCCGGAAGCCCATCTATCGGCTCTGGTGAGCACGCTGGCGGGCCGCGAGGGTCGCCGCAAACGTGATCTCGTCGCCCCGCTCCCGGCAGGCCGCGAGCAGTGCGTCCCACGAGTCGGCGGCGGTCGCCAGTTCCACCAGCGACGGCAGCATGCCGCTGGCCAGCATGGTGCTCGGCATTGGCCCCTCGGCGGGCCGTTCGAGGGCGGCGTGGAGCGCCTCCATGGGCCGGCCCAGACGTGTGAGCAGCAGCACAAGCGTGTCGGAGGGGAGCGTGCCCGATTCCTCGATGCGGGCCCGCGCGGCCGATCGTCGAAAGAAGCCGATCGCGCGATCCACGTCGTGGCCGAGTTGCGCACCGAAGAACATCCGCGACGACTCGCCCACGTCCTCGAACGGCGGCTCACCCGGATACACGACCTCCGCGGGCAGCCGGCAGGCGTAGCAGGCGAGTTCCCAGGCGTCGCGGATCACATCGGGATCGGTGCAGACCCGCGCGATGCGGAGCACCGACTGCAGGTGTGAGACATCGACGTGGATCGAGGCGTCGTCCTCGCCGCCGACCTCGCGCAGCAGGTCGAGCAGTGGGATGATGGAGGCGACGGTCGTGTCCGCGGCCGGCACTGCCGCGCCGCGCTGTGTGAGATCGGCAAGCAGAGCAGTGGCCACCTCGCGGTGCAGATGATGCACGAGCACGCCAGCGGCCGGCGACTGCCGTCGCGCGGGTAGGCGGGAGACTGCCTGCTCGTAGGCAGTGATCGAGTTGCAGGTGCCTTGGGTGCGGATCACGAGGTCGATGCCAAGTGCGGGATCGATTCCCTCCCAGAGTGCCACGTGCATGATCTCCTGCAGTCGGGCGTCGGTCTCCTCGTCGTCGGGGCTTTTGCCGCTGGCGATGATGCCATGAGCCAGGCTTTCCAGCTTCTCGGCCACTTCGGCCGGTGTGGCGGCCGCACGCAGATACATCCAGGCGGCGGCGACGTGACCGGCTTCGAGCAGTGGCCAGCCCACCTCGCGGCAGGCGGCGAGCGAGCGTTCGTCGAGCTGGTCGCGATCAGCCGATGGGACATCGCTCTCTCCTCCCCGTCCGGTCAACTCTCCGGTTGCCGGCAGGCCCAGCGCGACGCGGGCCTGGAGCAGCCGCAGATCAAAGAGGGCATGCCATCGGCCACGGGCCTTGAGCGACGCGGCCAGCGTGTCGAACATGGCGGCGGTGCCGGCGTCGTCGGCCGTGATGGCGAGCTGCGCGAAGATCGTGTCGTGATCGGGAGAAGAGTCTGTCATGGGTGGTTTCCAGCTTGTCGCACGGCTTCATAGGCGAGCACGGCCGTCGTGGCCGAGACGTTGAGACTGTCGGCGGCACCGGCCATCGTGAGCCGGACTGTTTCGAGATGAATCGTGCCGGCGCTGGCGGCCTGCTGCCAAGCCCCGGAGATGCCGTGGGCTTCACTGCCGAGCAGAATCGCCGTGCGGCCCGCCAGCCGGGCCTCGTGCCAGAGGATTTTTCCATGTGGCATGGCGGCGATCACGCGGCGGCTGTGGGCGCCGCACCAGGCTATCGTGTCGTGGGCCGAAGCCGCTGCCAGCGGCACCGTGAAGACCGTCCCGAGGCTCGCACGGATCACGGCGGGATTGGCCGCGTCGGTGCGGCCATCGCAGACGATGACCCCGGCCAGCCCAGCCGCATCGGCCGTCCGCAGGATGGCGCCGAGGTTGCCCGGTTTTTCCACGCCCTCGATGACGAGCACGGGACGGTCGTTCATGACGGTAAAGTCCGCAAGCGTGCCGGCACGGTAGCGGGCCACCGCCACGACGCCCTCGTTGCGGCTGCCGAAGGCGATCCGCTCGAAGGCCTTCCGCGATAGGCCTGTGATCCGCGTGCCGCGGGCCGCGAGGTCGGCGAGGCATGGTTCGTCGAGCGTGTCAGGTGATGTGGCAGAGTCTTCTTGCAGCAGGGCAGCAGCCGAGTCGGCATCGACGAACACCTCGTCGATGGCCACGCCCGCTCGAGTCGCGCGGGCCAGTTCACGCCGACCATCGATGAGCGTCAGGCCGGTCTCCCGGCGCGCGTCGGCATCCCGTAGCCGCGCGGCTTCACGCACCCGTGGGTTCGCGGCACTGGTGATGGTGTCGTGGTGGATCATCTGTTTGGATGCAATCTGATCAGCCGGGTGAGAGCCGGGCGAAGTCGCCGAGTTCGAGCGTGCGGCCGGCGGCGTCGGTGCAGGTGAGCGGTCCCGACTCGAACCGTCCGGATGGAAAAACCTCTGCCAGTGTGTCGCGAAGCCGCCGATGATGCCAGCGGGGCGAGTGGCAGGTGAGCAGGACGAGTGTGGCGGGGCTGCTGGGAGCGGTTGCGGCGGTGAGTTCAGCGAGATCGGCAACGAGCGGCAGGAGGTCGCGATCGATGGCAAATGCCTGGCCCTTCGGGCCGTGGCCCCACGACGGCGGATCGAGCACGACGCCGTCGTATCGCGCACCGCGGCGGAGTTCCCTTGTGACGAAGGTGTGGGCGTCCTCGCAGACCCAGCGGATCGGTGCCGCGTTGAGTCCTGAGGCCTCCGCGTTGCGACGGGCCAGCGCGATCGCCTGCCGTGAGGCATCGACATGCACGACATGGGCGCCGGCCGCGGCCATGGCGAGCGTGGCGGCGCCGGAGTGGGCAAAGAGCGAGAGCATGGTCGAACCAGCCCGTGTTTCCTGTGACAGCCACTCCCACTGCCCGGCCTGTTCGAGGAACACGCCGATCTGGCCCGACGGTGCGGGGCGGACCTCGAGCGACAGGGTCGCGGTCGGCAACGGCACGGCCACCAGCCAGGGGTCGGGCAGGGGAGCGGTGAAGGTCCATTCGCCGGCGCGGCCGGTGCCGGTACCCACATGGAAGATGGCCGCGGCATCGGTCCAGTGGGCGGTGTGGCGGCGGGGGAGATCTGGCTGGAGCAGCGGCCGGTCGACCAGCACGCTGCCCAGCAGTTCGAGCCGTCGGCCGAGGCCTGTCCCGTCGGTACCGAAATCGACGAGGGACGGGTCGCGAAACTTTCCTGGGGATGGGCCGTTCATGTTCCCAGCAGCATACTGTTGACTGCAGTACCGCCGCGAAGAGGGTGACTGAAACGAGGGCAAAGCCCGCAAAACTGTCAGGAGAATCAACGATGAATCGCATGTGGAAATGGCTGGCCGTGGCCGGGTGTGTGGTGGTGCTTGGGACGGTGGCTGGCCGGGTTCATTCCGCGCGGGCTGCCGAGGAGGGGTCGGTTTCCGAGCGGGCCCCGGCAGGCGACGATGCCGCCAGCCGCCTCGATCGAATCATTGAAAAGCTCGACCGCGTCGTGGACCGGATGAATGCCGAGCGGATGGGCCCACCCGGGCCGCCGCCGCATCACGGCCGTGGAGAGCATGGCGAGCATGGCCCGCGCGGTCACCACGGCCCCGACGGGCGTGGTGAAGGTGGCGGGCATCATGAACATGGTGAACACCGCGACCGTGGTGGACGTGGCATGTGGAGCGAAGGCCGTCCTCCCCGTCCGCCACGACACGAGATGCCGCCGGAGATGCGGGAGATGATCGAGAGGCGGATGCAGGAGGGCCGGCAGCGGATGGAGCAGGCCCGCGAGAAGTTCCGTGAACTCGAAGAACGCGTCAAGAAGCTCGAAGCCGAGATCGAACGGCTCAAGGCCACGTGATTCCGCGGCCCGGCGATGAATCCCGCAGCGAACACATTGGTTTGGCAGGTCCTTTAGCGGGAGCTACACTGGTTATGCTCCCGCCGATCGATCTGCCGCTCCGTGCAGGTCCGCGTTTGACGGTTGGTTTTCTCTCCCGAGAGAAGGCCGCCGAACGGCGACGCGGGTGTTTCCCTCTGTGAGTCCGTCGAGGATTCGTCCTATGGGATGCACCGCACCGGTGATCACGTCCGCTCGTCGAGCCTGTCTGTCGGCTCTTCTGTGCCTGTCGGTGTTTGCCGCGGAAGCCGCCGACGGCCCGCGGATCGACTTCAACCGCGACGTGCGGCCGATCCTTTCCGACCGCTGTTTCGCCTGCCATGGCCCCGATGCCGAAGACCGGCAGGCGGGTTTGAGGCTCGACGACCGTGGTGTCGCCATTGCTGCGCTCGAGAGCGGCGGCACGGCGATCGTGCCGGGGAAGCCCGAGGCCAGCGAGATCCTCGCCCGTATGGCGAGCACCGATCCCGACGTGATCATGCCGCCGCCGCATGTCAACAAGCCGGTCACGCCGGCGGAGGCCGACATCCTCCGGCGGTGGATCACCGAAGGGGCGGAGTATCGCGGCCACTGGGCGTTTGAACGCGTGCAGCGGCCCGCGGTGCCGGCGGTGAAGGATGCTGTGTGGGCGAAGACACCGATCGACCGGTTCATTCTCGCGCGGCTCGAGCACGAGGGGCTCGTGCCGAATGCCGAGGCCGACCGCGTGACGCTCGCGCGACGGGTCTCGCTCGATCTGACCGGCCTGCCGCCGCTGCCCGCCGACGTCGATGCGTTTGTGGCGGACCAATCCCCTGATGCGTATGAAAAATATGTCGATCGCATGCTGGCCAGCCCGCATTTCGGCGAACGGATGGCGATCGAGTGGCTCGACGCGGCGCGGTATGCCGACTCCAGTGGCTACCAGACCGACTCGAGTCGACAGAACTGGCCCTGGCGAGACTGGCTCATCGATGCCTACAACCGAAACCTCTCGTTCGACGAGTTTACGATCCATCAGCTTGCGGGTGACATGCTCCAGAATCCCACCCGCGACCAGATCGTGGCTACCGGTTTCAACCGCAACCATCGGCTCAACGGCGAAGGTGGCATCATCGCCGAAGAGTGGCGGGTGGAAACGGTGATCGACCGCGTCGAAACGACCGGACAGACGTGGCTCGCACTCACCGTGGGCTGCGCCCGCTGCCACGACCATAAATACGATCCGCTGTCGCAGAAGGAGTTCTATGCCTTCTTTTCGCTGTTCAACAACGTGCCCGAAACCGGCACGAACCAGGGGCCTGCCCATGTCGGCGGAGGCAACATCGACCCTGTGCACCTGCTCCCATCGCCCGAGCAGGAGCAGGAGTTGGCCAGACTTGAGAAGGTGGTGTCTGATGCGGAAATGGCCGTGAAGGCTGAGACGACGAACATCGACAGTCTCGTCACGGCGTGGGAGGAGGAGATCCGGCCGGCCCTGGCAAAGCCCCAGGAGGCCTGGGAATCGTTCGAACCGCTCGAGTTGCGCAGCGTTGGCGGCGCAACCTTCCGACGGAGCGAAGACGGCTCATGGTTCGTGGAAGGCAAGCTCCCGCCACGGGATACCTACGAATTCGAATCACTCGTGCCGGCCGGAAAGTTTGGCGGATTGCGGCTGGAGGTGCTGCCCGACGCCAGCCTGGCCGGCGGCGGTGGCTTCGGCCGCGCGGGCAACGGCAACATCGTGGTGACGAAGGTGGAAGTGGAGATCGAGCCGCCGGGCGACGCCAAGGCGATCCCCGTGGAACTCAAGCGGGCCGAGGCCGACTACGCACAGGAGGGTTGGCCGGCAGCGAGCGTTCTGAAGGGAGAGAAGGGGAAGGGCTGGGCGATCGATGGTCATCACGCCGACAAGCGGCAGCCGCGTCACCTCGCCGTCTTTCCCGACAAGGCCGTCACGGTGCCGGAGAATTCGCGGCTGGTGATCCGCCTGCGACAGGAGGCCTACGACGGCCATGCGATCGGCAGGTTTCGTCTGGCGTTTTCGCCCGATGAGCCAAGCCTGATCGGCGTGGCGGGAGTGAAGCTGCCGGATGCCGTCAAAGCTGGACTCGCCGCCGACGGGGAGAATCGGACTCCTGAGCAGAAGGCCGAGATCGCGAAGTTCTACCGCGCGAACGTCGATGGCCCGATCCGCCGGGCCGAGGCGGCCCGCGAAGCCGCCAAGAAAAGTGTCGATTCGTTTCGCAATTCGCTGCCGAGCGCCATGGTGATGAAGGAGGGCACGCCGCGGGATGCCTTCGTGCTCATCCGCGGCGAGTACGACAAACGGGGCGACAAGGTCGAGGCCGCGCTGCCGGCATTTCTGCCGCGGTTGCCCGAGGGCACGAAGGCCGATCGGCTGTTGCTGGCGAAGTGGATCGTCTCACGGGACAACCCGCTCACCGCACGGGTGTGGGTGAACCGGATGTGGGAGCGGTTCTTCGGCATGGGCCTCGTGAAGACCAGCGAGAACCTCGGC
>JBIIOL010000128.1:0-8100 GCA_044336965.1 Pirellulales bacterium
TGACGAGCGACATCCGCACGTCCTTCCAATCGTGGTCGGTCGTATTCTCCACGATTGCCCAGCCCTGCAGCGCCGCCTTCGCCTCCGGACCCGCCGCGCCGTCGTCGAGCATGAGCCGGTAGCTCGTCTTCCAGAGTGGCGACTCCTGCACGTAGCCCACGCGGACCTTTCGGGGCCCCTTGCCAGTGAACGCGATCGTCACCGACTTCTTCTCGTTGTCGTGCCCGAGCGCCAGCACCGCGAGGGCTTTTTCCAGTTCGCCCTGCAGCCGGGCATCCAGCAGCCGCAGCCGCGTGATCGAGTCGAGAGGCAGCGTCCGCAGGCCATCGGCCGCGAGGATCGTGACGAACTGCCGCGAGACGGTCTTGTCGTCGCCGACCGGCACGACCCGCGATTCCACGCCCACGATCGTGCCCATGACCGGCGTCGCCGCGTCGACCTCGATCTTCTCGCCGCGCAGCCGGCCGAGCAGGTCGCTCATCGAGGGATTGTCGGTGAGCTTCACGGCGAAGGTGTCGAGAGTCTTGGTGATCGGATCACGTGACGCGTAGCTCACCGTCGACGCCGCGCCACCGGCATCCTCGACCACCATGCTCTTGAGGAGATCGTTGACTTCTTCGGCCTTGAACGTCATTTCCACCGAGGCATCGTCCTTCACCTCGCCAGCGTGCTGAAAGGAGCCCACGCCCGACGTGAACAGTTCGACCTTCTCCAGCGGCAACGTCGGATCGGCAGCGTTGGCGGACCAGTTCACCACAATCAGGGATGCAGTCAGCACGGCACGGATGATGGCACTCATGGGGAGACTCCCGGCGAAGGATGGAAAGAGGACGTAGCCATGGAAGGCCAAGGGGCGTACACGGTCCGTCCAGCGTTGCACCGCCGTGGTGCCAACGCAAATCAGCCCCACTGCGGGGCGTTTCCCCATTGGGCAACGAGGCTCATTCCAGCAGCCGTGCGATTCGTCGGCCCGGCGACGTCATCGCCAGCGATGCGAGCGCCGTGGCCGTCACCCATCGTCGCCCCGACTCGGGTTTCCCGCCGCGGCCCGCGGTGCAGGCCACCACATCGAGCGTGATGCGGTGGTGCGTGACCGTGTGCGTTATGGTGCCGAGGCGGCTGGTTGCGCCGCAGGCGAGGCCGCTCAACGCCTCCGACCGCTCGATGCCCCGCCGCGCGGCTCCTGCCGACTTTGGCACCCGCGGAAAATCCCAGAGCCCTTCCCACCATTCACCCGGCCCGCGTTGCACGACGAGCACGCGGCCCGCCCGCCGCACCACCACCGCCGTCTCATGAATCTCCTCGACCGCCCGCCGCGCGGCCTTCATGGGAATCTCGGCCACTCGGCCCGTCTGCTTCGCCGCGCAGCACGCCGCCACCGGGCAGGTCGCACACAGTGGCTGCTCCGGCGTGCAGACCATCGCGCCCAGATCCATCAGCGCCTGGTTGAACTTCCCCGGATGCTGCTTCGGCACGAGGCGTTCTGCGAGGTTCCAGATCGGTTCGTCACCAGCCGCAGTGCCGAGCGGCGCCGCATGGCCGGCCAGCCGGGCGATCACCCGCCGCGAGTTGGCTTCGACGATCGGCTCGGGAAGATCGAAGGCGATCGAGGCGATCGCGCCCGCCGTGTAGCGGCCGATGCCGGGCAGGCTGCGGAGCCCCGCGACCGTCCGCGGAAATTCTCCGGCGTGGTCGGCGACGATTATTTTCGCCGCGGCGTGCAGCTGCCGCGCGCGGCGATAGTAGCCGAGCCCCTCCCAGAGCCTGAGCACATCGTGTTTTGCCGCCGCGGCCAGGGCCGCCACAGTGGGAAACCGCTCCAGAAACCGACCATAAAAATCGATGACCCGCTCCACCTGCGTCTGCTGGAGCATGATCTCGCTCACCCACACGCGATACGGATCCTGCGAACGGCGCCACGGCAGATCCCGCCGCGCGCGGCCATACCAGGCCAGCAATGCCCGGACCACTGCGGCCTTCCCTGCCTTCTTCACACGAGCCCCTTGCAAACCGGTGTTTTTTGAGTTCCAAAACACCATAGCGTAGCCTGCAGGATCTCCGGCGCCGTCAGCGTTCATGGCCGAAAAACTCTCCCTCAAGCGTCATGAATCACCGGCCGGTGCGGCCTGGGAGTTTGTGCATCCGCGGTGCGCCCGCCGGCGCCGCGCCGACATGGAAGAGGTGGAGGCGATGGTGGAGGCTGGCGAGGCGGAGATCGCGAGGGACGAACTGGTCTGGCTGCTCTCCGAATGTCCCGATTTCCTCGATGCCCACGTGCACCTAGGACTGATTGCCCTGGAGGAAGGGGATCCAAAACTGGCTCGAGGCCACTTCGGCCGGGCTTATGAGCTGTGCCTGCGAGCATTGGAGGCCGCCGACAACCCGCAACCGCTCCCCTATGCGCTCGATGCCAACAAGCCTTTTTACGAGGCTGCGAAGGGGCTCGTGCATTGCCTGCTCGACATGGGCCGCCAGAAGGTGGCCCAGGATGTCTGTCGGCGGATCGCACCGCTCGATCCGTCCGATCCGCTAGCGATTCAGCGTCTTGCGGAGCATCGCGCATGACGCCGTCGAATACGCCGCCCGCGGCCCGGTTCATCGTGCTCGAAGGCATCGACGGCGCGGGGAAGTCGTCGCAGGTGGAACCGCTTGTTGCCTGGCTCCGCAGCTGTGGCCGCGCCGTGACCACCTGCCGCGATCCCGGCGCGACCGCGACGGGCGACGCGATCCGAGCGATCCTGCTCGACCGCCATGATCTCCAGCTGGCGCCGACCGCCGAGATGCTCCTTTATATGGCTGCGCGGGCGCAGCTCGTCTCGGAGGTCATTCAGCCAAGCCTTGCCCGCGGCGAGTGGGTGGTGTCGGACCGTTACCTGCTGGCCAACATCGTCTATCAGGGCCATGCCGGCGGTCTCGACCCCGACACGATCCGGCAGGTGGGGGCGGTCGCCACCCGTGGCCTCGAGCCCGACCTCATGCTGCTGCTCGACGTCGATCTGGAGACGGCAGCCCGCCGGCTGTCACGACCGCTCGACAAGCTGGAAAACCGTGGCAACGAGTATCGCAGCCGGCTGCGGGCGGGGTATCTTGCCGAGGCGGCTCGGCGGCCCGACCGCATCGCCGTCGTCGATGCGACCGGCGACCCCGACACGGTGCAGGCGAACCTGCGTGCGGCGGTCGAGCACCGCTTTCCGGAATAGCGTTCGTTACGACCGACATAAAGGCGGGGCCATGGCCTGGCAGGCAACAACCGGTCGCGGTGAGATCAGCGGACAGGATGCAGTGGTCGAACAGTTCGTGCGGGCCGCCGCGCATGGCCGGATCGGGGGTGCGTATCTCTTCATCGGGCCCCCCGGCGTCGGCAAGAGCACGGTGGCCTTGGCGCTAGCCAAGTCGCTGCTCTGTGAACGGCCTCGCCCGGGCCTCGTAGCCTGCGGAGCGTGCGCGTCGTGCGTCCAGGCAGACGGTGGCAGCCATCCCGACATCGATGTCGTGGCGAAGCCACCTGATCGGGCGACGATTCCACTGGAGGCGTTCATCGGCGATCCCGAGCATCGGATGCGCGAGGGCCTCTGCTGGCGGCTGCTCCTGCGGCCGGCGCTCGGCGGCCGCAAGGTGGCGATCATTCTCGATGCCGACCACCTTTCCGATGAGGCGGCCAACTGCCTGCTCAAGACGCTGGAGGAGCCGCCCGATCGCGCCATCATCATCCTGGTGGGCACCTCGCTGGAGCGGCAGTTGCCCACCATCCGTTCACGATGCCAGATCGTGCGGTTCCAGCCGCTGGACGACGAGGACGTGTTTCGCATCCTTTCAGCGGAGGCCCCCGCCGCGGGGATGCCGGCCGATCAGTCCCTGCTGCGAAAGTGTGCCGCCGCGGCCGGCGGCAGCCTCGCCCGCGCAAGACTCCTGCTCGATCCGGAGCTCACGGCATTCCGCGGGCGACTGCTTGCACTCCTGTCGCAGCGGCCGTTGCGCGGCGTGGAGCTTTCCCGGGAAACCATCGCACTGGTGGAGGCCGCCGGCAAGGAAGCACCACCCCGGCGAGCTCGGCTCCGGGTCGTGCTCGAAGCCGCGATCGACTTTTATCGTGCGGCCCTGCGGCGGGCTGTCACGGGAGAGCGACCGGCCGATCCGGCTGTCGCACAGTGCGTGGAAGCCTGGGCGGCCGACGCTGAAGTGGCCGCGCAGGCGATCCGAAGTTCACTCGAGACGTTGGAATCGATCGACCGCAACGCCAACCTCACGATCCTCGTCGACGCGTGGACCGCCGTGCTGGAACAGCCGTCGTTGGCCCAACACGCTTGATCGCCGGCTTTCCCAGACTGCCGCGTCCGCTTCGGCTGCCTGATCTACGGGGCAACGTGGGCTGTCTTTGACTGCCGTACCTTCTGAATCGATTTTTTGGGTCGTAGCTGTCGATCCTCTTCGAAGGCCGGTGCCGTTCCCTGCGGTGAGTGATCTCGCAGGTACTCGAACGGGTACGAGCCAACAGGTGTCGAAAGCCAGGGGGGCGATCGGGCATGTCCCAAAAAAGGGCGGGCGGAATCTTCGCGTCGTCGTTCGTTGCCGGACTGCTGTTGGCAGCGGCGATCTTCTCGCCACGGGCCTGGGAGCCGGTGCCGGGTCCCTATTTCGGACTCGAAGATCAGACCGTGGCCACATCCGAAGCAGCAGGCGGAATGGAGGCGGCGCATGCCGAACTCTCGGCCCGCGCCCAGGCGCGGTTGACGGCGGCGGCGGTCGCGCCGGTGAGTCCCGCTGTGATGCCACCCGTTGCAGCACCTGTCGACGACCACGCGACGACGTCTGCCGATGTGGCTCTCTCACCGACTCCCGCACAACCTGCCGCAGCACCTGGTGCACCGCGTGTCGCCGAGCCAGTTGCCCTGGCTGAGCCGCCCGCGTCCCACTCAGCGAAGCCATCAACTCAGCAACCCGCCGATCACATGGCGGCGATCGCAGATCCGCCGGAGCACGTCAGCCGGCCACCGCAACGTGTCGCGATCGCCGACACGGCGAGCCCGGCTGCTACAGCGGCCCTTGCCGACACGCTCCAGCCTCTCCCACCCGCTCCAGCAACGCCGCCGCCGGTGGCAGCAACGCCGCCAGTGCCGGTCGAACCATCCACACCAGCACCGCCGCCGGCGGCACCGTTGACTGTCAATTCACACGAGCAGATCACCCCGCAGCCCGTGCAGCAGCCCGAGCCCCCCGCATCGCTGAAGGCGATGATGACTCGCATGCAGGCAGCCCAGCCCCCTGCCTCCCAGCCGCAGCCGCAGCCCGCGCAACAGCCGCTGCAACCCACGCCATCTCCGGCGGCCCCGCACTCCTGGTCCCAGGCTTTCACGGCGGCCCCCGCCGTGATCCCGATTCGGCCACAGCCGGCGCCCACCGAACCCAATCGCCCCACGCCTGGCCAGATGCATTCCGTCGCCATGCCCGCGACCGGAGGTCCACTGGGCGTGCCGCCGCTGCCAGGCGAACCATGGACCGACCCCGACGGCGTCAACTGGTCGGATGTGCTCGCCTCCGCACCATCGGCGGAAGTGGATCGGCGCCGCAACTGGCTCGGAGATCGTCGGCCCGAGCAGCGCGGTCAGACCAGCCCCGTCGGTGGCCGGCTTTTCGACCGCATCCGCGGGGGTGATCGCAGGCTCGCGCAGGCCCCCAGCCTCGACGGAGGCATCGTTATCCCGACCGACATCGCACCGCCCGACATCAGCCAATGGCCGCAGCCCGTCAAGCTCGAACAGCAGCTCGAGCATCTGACAACGCTCTCCGCCGCGGGCAGCGCGGCTGGCGAGCCGATCGTCCTCTGGGCGCATCGCACCCGGGCTTCGCTTCAGGGGGTACAGGACACTCGCGGCCCACGCGACGCAGCCGCCGACGCGACCCTGATCGCACTGGGTGAGGCGGTCATCGCCGGCATGTCGCTGGCCGACACGACCGCCGATGCCGGTCTGGCGACCCACACGCGCCGCACGGCCCTCGCCGTGGCCCGCCGCGTCGCCGTGTGGCGATCCACCGCGGCCCTCTTCGCCTCGCTCGACCGCAATCCGCAGGAACGCAGTGCCAACGACGCTGCCGTCGCGATGACCCGGCAGGCCGCGGGCCGGACCGTCCTGGAGATCGCCCGGCTGCTCGACAGCATCGAAAGGTTCGAGGCGGCGACGACGGCAGCCGACGCCATGGCGGTGAAGACCTCGCTCGGTTCGATCTGCAGTTTCTACCCGACCGCCGCTCGGCCCGTGGCACGCGCCGTCGAGGATCACTACCTCGCCCCCAACGTGCGAATCGCGGTGCATCAACAGTTCCTCGAGAAGCTCCTTCCGGGCGCCACTGTCGACACCGCGCCGTTTCAGGACGTGGTCATGGGCCGCGAGGTGCGCGGGACGCGCACCGTGGAACGCACCACCACGCTCAAGCTCGTGCCCGACGACGACGAGATCTGCTTCAACCTCGAGGTGCATGGCGACATCGCATCGCGGGCAGTCACCGATGCGGGGCCCGTCTCCGTCACGGCCCGCAGCGCGTCGGCGTTCACCGTCCGCAAGCCGATCACGATCTCGCCGCAGGGGCTGCTGTTCGGCAATGCCTCCGGCGCCGCCTCCAACCGTTCCCACGTCGACAACATTCAGACCAGCTTCGATGCGGTGCCCGTGATGGGCTCGCTGGTCCGCAACATGGCGAGAAACCAGCAGGCCGAGGCGATGCCCGAGGCCAATCGTGAAGTGATCGACAAGATCATTTCCCGCGCCTGCCGCGAGGTGGATACGCAGGCGGAGCCGCAGTTCGCCAAGATGGCGGACCGCATCCGCGCCCGTGTCTGGATGCCGCTGGTGAAGCTCGGACTCGACCCGAAGGCGATGGCAATGCAGACGACTGCCTCGGTGGCAACGATGCGGCTGCGGCTGGCGGGCGACACGCAACTGGCCGCCCACACCCCACGGCCCCGCGCCCCCTCCGACGCCATGCTGAGCCTGCAGCTCCATGAATCATCGGTGAACAACGCCCTCGACCGGCTTGGCCTCGCAGGGAAACGGCTCACGCTCGAGGAACTGATCCAGCTCGTCTGCTCGCAGGTCGGCATCGAGCCACGGATTCCCGAGGAGCTGCCGGAGGGTGTCTCGGTGGCCTTCGCAAAGTCGCAGCCCCTCCGCGTGGAGTGCCGCGACGGCCTCGTGCATGTGCATGTCGCGCTCGACGCGATCGAGAGCGGCCGCCGCGACTGGTATGACCTTGTCGCGCACGTCGCCTACCGGCCGGTCTGTTCGGGGCAGCAGGTCTTTCTCGAACGCGAGGGCCCGGTGCAGCTGGGCGGGCCGGGACGCGAAGGGCGGATGGAACTCGCGTTGCGGACGATCTTTGGCAAGATCTTCCCGAAGGAGCGGCCGATCGCGGTACTGCCCGAGCAGATCGCGAAAAACGAGAAACTCGCCGATGTGCAGGCGGTGCAGGCCGCGAGCAGCGACGGCTGGCTGGCCATCACGCTCGAGCAGCGCAAGGCTCCGCCACCTGTGATCGCGGCCCCGCCGCGGCCAAAGCCAACCCGCCCCGCGGAAGCCCGCCGGAAGACGGTCTGGCGGTAACACGTCGATGGTTCGTGGCTTCCCACGCTCCGTCGCCGGACGAGGGCAGGCTCCCCGAACACCGGAGCGAGCTTAGGGCGCCTCGGCGGAGAAGGCGAACCACCGTCCAAGACGTATTCGCCGAGCCGTCCGCGAGCGCAGCGTGTTCGGGGAGCCTGCCTGGCGACGCCCTTGGAGCGATCACGCCCCATTGAATTCCTGCGCCACTGGCCGGACAATCCACCGCTTCTCGCAGCCATTCCGCCCCCTCCACCCCACAGGCCGTCATGCACGCTGATCCGCACTCGTTCCGCATCGAATCCGACAGCATGGGCGAGGTCAACGTCCCCGCCGACCGCTACTGGGGCGCCCAGACCGAGCGATCGCGTGACAACTTCAAAATCGGCACGGAACGCTTCCAGTGGGGCCGGGCGGTCAAGAAGTCGCTCGGCGTTCTCAAGAAGTGTGCCGCGCTGGCCAACGGCGAGCTGGGGCAACTCCCTGCCGCCACCGTGAAGCTGATCGT